>JBATEO010000160.1:0-3061 GCA_049664045.1 Prochlorococcaceae cyanobacterium | reverse complement strand
GCAAGGCTCTGCCGGCGCCGTCGTTCGCGGGTGATCTGGAGCGTCGGGTGGAGCCGACGAGCGAGCTGGAGCGGCAGCTGCACGGGATCTGGGCGGAGGTGCTGGGGCACGGAGAGTTCGGGATCACGGACAACTTCTTTGCGGTCGGGGGACATTCGCTGGCGGTCGTACAGGTTATGGAGCGGTTTCGCAAGCGCGGCTTGAACGTGGAGGTTCGCGCATTGTTCGCCGGC
Source organism: Prochlorococcaceae cyanobacterium (assembly GCA_049664045.1). Classification (GTDB taxonomy): domain Bacteria; phylum Cyanobacteriota; class Cyanobacteriia; order PCC-6307; family Cyanobiaceae; genus NIES-981. The sequence continues at coordinate 2,828 of JBATEO010000160.1, read as the reverse complement.
CCCACACTGGCTGACCTTGCGGCAGCAATCGATCAGTTCGAAAGTTCTGTTCCGCCGAATGTCATTACGCCGGATATGCCGACGTTGACACCGAACCTGCTACCGCTGATTGATCTTAACCCGACTGATCTTGATCGGATTGTCACCACCGTTCCAGGCGGACTGGCCTCCATCCAGGATATCTACGCCCTATCCCCCCTGCAGGAAGGCATTTTCTTCCATTACCTACTTGCCACTGATGGTGACCCGTACCTGTTGATCAAGCGCATGGCGTTTTCCGATCGGGCTCTGCTGGATCAGTACCTCGGGGCGGTGCAGCAGATGATGGACCGTCATGATGTACTACGCACGTGCATTCTCTGGCAAGGACTGTCAGCTCCTGCCCAGGTCGTCCTCCGCCATGTGTCAGTTTCTCTAGAGGTTCTGGAACTTGATCCGGCTGCCGATGCTGTAGTCGATCAGCTTAGCCGCCGATTCGATCCCCGTCACTATCGTTTTGATCTTTCTCAGGCACCGCTGCTTCGCTTCGTTGCGGCGCGGGAGCCGGACAGCGGTCGCTGGATCGTGCTTTCGCTCCTGCATCACCTGATCACCGATCATGTGACCGAGGAGATGATGAACGCCGAGGTCCGGGCCCTGCACTCAGGCCGTGGCCATGAGCTTCCTCCACCGCTCCCGTACCGCAACCTGATCGCTCGGGCGCGGTTGGGCCTGAGTGCGGAGGAGCATGAGGCCTTCTTCCGGGGGATGCTCGCTGATGTTGAGGAGCCCTCGATCCCGTTTGGCCTGCAGGATGTGCATCTCGATGGTGCACGGGTCGTCAAAGCGCGCCGTCAACTGAATGCTGCCCTCACCAGGCGTCTGCGCAGCCATGTCCGGCGCCTGGGGGTGAGTCTTGCCAGCCTCTGTCATCTGGCCTGGGCTCTGGTTGTAGCCCGAAGCAGTGGCCAGGACAAGGCCGTCTTTGGCACCGTGCTGTTTGGTCGTCTGCAGGTCGGTGGCGACCTCGGTATGGGGTTGTACATCAACACGTTGCCTTTCCGCCTTGACCGCGACGACACAACGGTTCGGGAGGCGATTTGTCTCACCCATCAGCGCCTTGCCGAACTGCTGCGGCACGAGCACGCGTCACTTGTCCTGGCCCAGCGGTGCAGCGGCATGCCGGCACCGGTGCCCCTGTTCAGCACGCTACTGAATTACCGCCACAACGCCAAGACGGAGGAGAGCTTCAGAGAGCTTGTGGGTGTGGAGTTGTTGGGAGGAGAGAGCCGAACCAACTATCCCTGCGAACTGTCAATCGATGATTCCGGGCATGCGGTTGGGCTGACGACTCAGACGGTTCATCCGCTTGATCCTGAGCGGGTGGCTGACTTCATGCAGCGGGCGCTAGAGCAGCTCGATCATGCCCTGATGAAGGCACCGGATACGTCGCTGCGAGACATCGATGTGCTGCCAGAGGCGGAGCGGGAGCTGATCGAGAGCTGGCAGCAGGGCCCCCGGATCGAGGTGCCCGAGCTGTGCGTGCACCAGCTGTTCGAGCAGCAGGTGGAGCGGATACCGGAGGCAACGGTGCTGGTGTTTGAGGATCAGAAGCTGAGCTATGCCGAGCTGAACGGGCGTGCGAACCAGCTGGCGCATCACCTGAGGGAACTTGGAGTGGGCCCGGAGGTGATCGTGGCGGTGTGCCTCGAGCGCTCCATCGAGATGGTGGTGGCGCTGCTGGGCATCCTCAAGGCGGGCGGGGCCTATCTGCCCCTGGATCCCTCCTCGCCCTGGGAGCGGCAGGCGCTGCTGCTGCAGGAGGCCGGCTGCAGGCGGTTGCTGGTGCGCTCCACCAGCGCCACCTTGTCAGGAGGATGGCAACCCGAGCTGCGTCCCCAGCACGCGGTTGGCGAGCTGGTGTGCCTGCGGCCAGCCACCGAGCTCGATGCCGGGAGCGATGGGGAGAGACCCTCCGAGGCCGCTCACCGTCCACGGCCCATCCCTTCTGACGGGCGCCGCCTGGCCTACCTCACCTACACCTCCGGCTCGACGGGGGTGCCCAAGGGTGTGGCCGTTGAACATCGCTCCATCCTGCGCCTGGTGGATCCGGTCAATGGGTTTCGGGTGGGACCGGGGGCGGTGGTGCTGCAGCTGGCGTCGTTGGCGTTCGATGCGGCCACCTTCGAGATCTGGGGACCGCTGCTGGGCGGTGGCACCCTGGTGCTGGCGCCCCCCGGCATTCCTGCCCCTGGGGAGCTGGCGGAGTTGCGGCGGCGGCAGGGGATCACCACGCTGTGGCTGACGGCGGGCCTGTTCCACGTGCTGGTAGAGGAGGAGCTGCAGACCCTCGCTGGCACCAGGCAGGTGCTCGCGGGTGGAGACGTGCTCTCTCCCAGCCATGTCCAGAGGCTTCTCGATGCCTTCCCGGCAGGTCATGAGCTGATCAACGGCTACGGCCCCACCGAGAACACCACCTTCACCTGCTGCCACCGGATGGCCGCGGGGGAGGCGGTGGATCCGCAGCGGCTGCCGATCGGCCGCCCCATCGCCCTCACGGAGGTGCAGGTGCTCGATCGGGCGGGGAATCCCTGCCCGATCGGAGTGCCCGGTGAGCTGCACATCGGTGGTGCTGGTCTAGCGCGAGGTTATTTGAATCAGCCCGAGCTGACGGCAGAGAAGTTTATCCCGGATCCTTTTTCATCTGATCCCTCCGCGCGGTTGTATAAATCGGGAGACTTGGCGAGCTGGAACCCCGACGGGACGCTGGCGTTCCACGGCCGGATTGATCAGCAGATCAAGCTGCGTGGATTCCGGATCGAGCCTGGAGAGATCGAGGCGAACCTGCT
>JBATEO010000159.1:0-7683 GCA_049664045.1 Prochlorococcaceae cyanobacterium | reverse complement strand
TCCCCGCCGGTTCCACGCCGATCTGGCGCATCTGCTCGGCCACGATGAAGCGGTGGTCCTCGTTGCAGATCAGCAGCGGCGCCGCCAGGCCCGGCAGCCCCTCCAGGCGTTGCTGGGTCTGCTGCAGCAGGGTCTCCTCGCCGTCACCGGCCAGGGCCCAGTACTGCTTGGGGTAGCTGGCGCGCGAGAGCGGCCAGAGCCGCGTGCCGGTGCCGCCGCAGAGGATCACCGGCACAAGGGTGCTGGGGGCCATGGGGAAACTGGAATGGCGCCGCCATTCCTGAAAATGGTGGCGTTATTCAAGGCCAGGCGGCGGTGCCGGCTGGTATTCCTTGCCACTGACGCCGGTGAGACACTGGAGCGAATGGCACTGGCGATCAACAGCGACAATCCCGAGGCCACCCGGACCCTGGCAGCCATCGCAGCGATCTGCCGGTCGCATGGTGCCCGCTGGCATCCGCAGCTCCAGGCACGCATCCAGAAAGGCCAGATGAGCCTCTGGGCGCCCGAGGGGGTGAGCGGGTCCCTGATCTCGATGCCCACCGCCCTGCTCGTGCCGATCGACGGCGCCCGCTGGGGCCGCAACCCTCACCAGCTGCAGCTTCTGGCAGCGCCACCGCAGCTCACCCGGGTGCAGAGCGAATTGCTTCTGCTGCAGATCGGCCTCTACAACGCCACGGGCAAGCTGCGCTGGTGGAGCGAACGGCATCCAGCCCGGCTGCTCGATCGGCACCCGGAGCTGGCCGAAGCAGTTGCGCAGCTCAAGCCTGGGTACGGCAGCCCGCGAAAAGAACGCCAGGAGGGCCGCTGCGCGGCGGAGCGGTTTCTGGACACCCGCAGCTACTGCCACCAGCCCGATGCGAAGTCGGGCGAGACCTCAGGCCAGACGATCAACGTGCTGCTGCCGCTGATCGACCTGCTCAACCACCACGAGGAGGGGGCAGGCCTGCAGATCCAAGGAACGGCGATGGTGATCGAACCCGGCCAGCCCGAAGGATGCGGCGGGGAGTGCTTCGCCAGCTACGGCAACCGGCGGGATGCCCTCGATCTGGCCCTGCACTACGGCTTTTCGGATACCAGCACACCGTTTGCCCACGGCGCTGCCCTCCAGCTCAACATGGATGTCCTGGGCCGCCTTCGCGTGAAGGGACAACTCTTCGGGCGCCCCGACCATCCGCTGGATCCGCCCGTGGTGAACCAGAGCGAGGGGGAGATCTCCATCAGCCATCTCTGCTGCGACCGCAGCCAACCGCAGCGGCTGCTGGCCGTGCTGGATCTGGCGCTGCGGGCCGAACTGCAGCGCCAGGGCCAGCCGCGTCAGCAGGCGGCCGCCCTCAGCCAGGCGGCGATCGAGGCCATCGCCCGGACCAACCAGGAACGTCTTGCGCACCTGATCAGTACGGCGGAATCCCTCCTGCCCAGCCATCCGGAAGCTGCGATTCTGTCCGACGCCGCCCGCCATCAGGCAGCCGTGATGGCTGCCGTGCTCGGGACCTGAGTTGGGGGGTCTGATCATGAAGGGAAACCAGCCACCCAACGACGCAACGCAGCACGACGCAACGGAACACGACCCCGCGCAACCGGATCCCTCCGCCGCGGCCCGGTTGATGGCCGAGCTCTCCCAGCTGGCGGCAGACCGGCTGCTGCCGGCGCTCCCGGTGCTCGACGCCCTGGGCCTGGTGAGCAACGAGGTGGTGCAGTTCGGCAGCCGCTCGGGCCAGGAGACCCGGTGGGGCAATCCTCCAGCCGCCGATCGGCTCGTGCTCGAAGCGCTGCAGCGTGCCGGCGTGCGCACGCTGGTGCTGAAAGGCACCCTGCTGGCCCACACCGTGTATGCAACGCCGCAGCAGCGGGTGCGCGTCGATACCGATCTGCTGGTCCCAACCGAACAGCACTCCGCGGCTGAACAGGTGTTCCGGGATCTCGGGCTCGAACCCGTTTCCCCCCTGAGCGCCAACGTGATCGACGCCCAGAAGGCCTGGTGCGGCGAGGTGGCCGGTGCACGGGTGCTGCTCGATCTGCACTGGCATCTGTTCAACAATCCAGTGTTTGCCGATCTGCTCAGCTTCGAAGAGCTCTGGCAGCGCCGTCAGGAGTTCTGGATGGGTGGCTTCATGGCATCAGGGCTGGGCTCCGGCGATGCCCTGCTGCACGCGGCCCTGCACTATTTCGTGCATCACGTGGGGCAGGATCGCCCCGCCCTGTGGCTGCTCGACGGCGATCTTCTCTGGCAGCGAATGGACGCGGCCAGCCGTGAGGACGTGGTGAAACAGGCGCTGGATCTCGGGGTGGCCGGAATCCTGGGCGCCTTTCTGCAAGGCGCCCAGGATCGGTTCGGCACGGCCATCGATCCCGCCCTGCTGCAGCACCTGCACGAGGCCGGAAAACATCAGTGGCGCAGCGGCATTCTGCACATCAATGGCCGCCCCCTGGCCGCCCAGCTCCTGATCCTCCGGGGCCTCGAAAGCAAGAGGGCCCGCCTGAATCACCTGCGCAGACTGCTCTTTCCGTCCAGGGCCTGGATGCGGGCCAAGTATCCCCATGCGCGCAGGTGGGCGCTGCCCTGGCTGTATGCCCGCCGTGCGGCCGAAGGCTGGCGCAGAGGCACGGGCGGGGCCTGAGACGGCGTCTCGCCGATCAGGGGGCAGCAACCACCACCAAACCGTTGGCCAGCAGCTCCGCGGCCAGCTTCAGCAGATCCTGCTCGAGCCGCTCCGCCTCCACGGCATACTCCTGCAGCATCCGGTCGCGAACATCTGCCAGGGAGTGCTCGGCCGCGATCAGCTCCCAGATGCGCGCCCCCACCGGATCCAGGCCGTAGTAGGTGCCCGTGGCCAGGTGCAGGATCACCGTTTCCTCCCCCACGCGGCGATCCATCACCTCGGCGGGCACCGTGAGGCGATCGGACAGCTTCAGGGGCTCAGCCGTGGAGTTGGCGGCCATGGTGAGCAGGTGAACCACTGGATCACCAGTAAAGTACGAAAATGATCAGCAGTTGGCGACGCAAGGCACGGCGCCTGGGTGAACTGGACGGCCCATCGCGCCGTCTGGTTCTTGGCAGCGCCCTGATGCTGCCGCTGTTCTGGGCCCGAGTGAAGCTGATCGGCCGCTGTGAGCTCGGGCCTGCTGATCCAGCAGGGCAGCACACGGCCGAATCCCTTGGCCAGGCCTCGATCGCAGACCTGAAGCACGTGGGCCAGATCGTGAACAGGGTCGCCCACCACGTGCTGCCCCCCGACAACTGCCTCACACGGGCGGTGTACTTGCAGTGGCTGCTGCGACGCCGGGGCGTGCAAGCCGATCTGCGCCTGGGGGTGCAGCTCGTGCATGGCCAGCTGCGCGCCCACGCCTGGGTGGAGGCCGCCGGCCATCCCCTCAACGATTCAGACGATGTGGCCGAGCGATACCTTCCCTTCGACCAACCGTTGGCCCCCGAGCCCTGGCCGGCGGCATGAGCGGAGTCTTCGGGCTGTTCAACCAGGACGGCAAGCCCGTGGAACGGGGTGAGCTGGCCGCCATGGCCTCGCTGCTGGAGCGGCGCGGGCCCGACCGCACCGATGCCTGGGCCGAGGGACCGGTGGGCCTGGGCCTCACCCTGCTCACCACCACGCCAGAACTGGCCTTCGAGCTCCAGCCCCTGCGCCATGGCGCCAGCGGCTGCGTGATCGTGGCCGACGTGCGCCTCGACAACCGCGACGAACTCCTGGCTGCCCTTGGCCTCGGCGACCGTGCCGGTTCACTGGGGGATGCCGGCCTGATCCTGGAGGCCTATCTCAGCTGGGGTGAGGCCTGCCTGGATCGCTTCCTGGGCGATTTCGCCTTCATGCTCTGGGATCCCCGCCAGCAGAAGCTTTTCGGCGCCCGCGACCACTTCGGCATGCGGCCCTTCTACTACCACCACAGCCCGGGCCGGTTCTTCGCCTTCGCCTCCGAACCCAGAGCCATCCTGGTGCTGCCGCAGACGCCGTACCGAATCAACGAAGGGCGGATCGCCGATTTTCTGGTGAGCGAGCTCGAAGGGATCGACAAGACCAGCACCTTCTTCGAGGGTGTGTTCTGCCTGCCGCCGGCGCACTGCGTTTCGGTGACCCCTGAGCGGATGGCCATCCGCCGCTACTGGACCCTGGAGCCGGGGGAGGAACTGCACCTGCCATCGAACGAGGCCTACGCCGAGGCCTTCCTCGAGGTGTTCACCAAGGCGGTGGGTTGCCGCCTGCGCAGCCACGGTTCGGTGGGCTCGATGCTCAGCGGCGGCATGGATTCAGGCTCGGTGGTGGCCGTAGCTAGGGAGATCCTGCGCGAGGAAGGCCGTGGCCCGCTGCCGACCTTTTCGGCCGTTGGCCCCGACCCCGAGACCTGCATCGAAACCCGCACCATCCATGCGGCCCTGGCCATGGACGGAATGGATCCAACCATCATCCGCTCTGATCAGCTGGAGGGACTGATGAGCGAGCTGGTGGAGCTGGCCTGGGCCCAGGACGAGCCCTTTGACATGGACATGACGATGGTGAGGGCGGTTTACCTTTGTGCGCATCATGCGGGGATCAAGGTTGTTCTGGATGGCGTGATGGGTGATGTGGTGCTGGGCGAAGGGACCCATATTGCTCGACTGATTCGAAGCGGACGCTGGCGGTCCGCCTGGCGTGAAGCTGTGGGGCAGGAACGCTTCTGGGGCGGAGCTTATCCGGCATGGCGGGAAACCCTGGGTGCGATGCGCACGGCACTGGTGCCGAAGGGCTTGCGCAGAATGGTGCGCCCGTGGCTCCAACCCCTGCGGCATCGGTCCCGCGTTGAACACCTCTGCCGCACGACCCTGATTTCCCGTGCTCTGGCAGACCGTGTCCAGCTCGAGGAAAGGCTGCTCAGGCCAGTCAGCGGTGACAGGCCGCCATTTCCGGAACCCTATGGCCAGGAACGCGCGCGCGGCATCGATCATCCCCATCAGGTGGCGGCCCGGGAGCGGTACGATCGCATTGCGTCTGCCCTGGCGATCGAACCGCGCGACCCATTCCTGGACCGAAGGCTGGTGGAGCACGCCTTGCGCCTGCCCGGACACCAGAAGCTCCAGAACGGTTGGCCGAAGATGATTCTGCGCCAGGCCATGGCCGGCCGCCTGCCAGATTCCGTGCGCTGGCGCACCGGCAAGGAACACAACGGCTGGAGATTCAACGCCGAACTCGAGCGCTCTCCGGAGTGGAGCGCCCTCATGGCCTCAGTCGCAGTGGAGGATCAGCTCACGCCCTTTGTCGACCTCCAGCAGTACAGATCGAGCCTGAGAGCGGCAGAACCCAGCCGAGGGTGGGCATTGCAGTACCAAACCTGGAAAGGGCAGCACCTTGCGGGTTGGCTCAGTCGCCACGGAAACCGTCTGGAGACAAAGACAGCCCGCACAACCTGAGCGCTGAGCGCGCTAAGATCAGCCCATTATGATTTTGGTCCAATGAACCAGCCCCCCGAACTTCCCTACAGCACTCCCCAATTGACCACCTTTGGCGCCGTGCGTGATTTGACCGCCGCTATCACCTTGGCCGCAGAGCTGGAAAACCCAGGGGTTCCTGCAAATGCCAACCTTAAGAAGCGCCGCGCTTGATTCGTCTCAAGAATTCCATACACTCAAAATACCTTCATAGGCACCCCTTCTAAAAATATAGACAATGGCTCAGTTTAGCTGAGCCTTTTTTATGTCAATCCTAGCTTCTAGTTGCGTTTGCAAAATTTCCGGCGATTTGTATTATTCTCTTCTGCGCACAGAATCATCTGCAAGTGAGCCGAACTACATGGTGACGCACATGTCAAAGGATCTACAAAGATCAACGGAATAGCGATTGGCTATCTTTATTGCCCCAGAATCGTGATTCAAGAGAATTTGAATCCTTGCTTGGATCCGCGGGATGCATCGACTCTTGTCGAGATATGTGCACGGGGAACGAATTTCATTCGAATACATGCGCTACCCTGATAAAGCTCAGGGATCTCCATGTTGACTCACTGCTCAAGGCAGTGTATCTTTCTTCTCTGCGAAACCTGCGGACCTATCCACTCTAACTCGCTCACAATCCTCGCAAACGCATCCAGCTTCAATGCTTTGGTCGCTGAGTGCTGTCCCACTACTGCCCAGCTATGAATCTGAAACTCGCCACAAGGCGATTTCCAGACCCAGCCCCTGAAGCACTCTTCAATGAATGGGTCTTTCCCGAAGGCAGCGTCTGGGCTCAGTTCTACCGCCTTGACAACGGCTTTCTGCTGCGTTTTCTAGACCTGGCGGATTTCAAGATCAGCCTTGATGGGCACTCGGCTGTGGCTTATCCGATGCCAGGTGTTAATTCCGGCACAGTAGAGCATCTGTATCTGAACCAGGTTCTGCCGCTCATGCTGAGCACCCAGGGCCGGTTGGTGTTCCATGCCAGCGCTGTGGCATTTGCTTCTGGTGTGGCAGTGTTCGCAGGCGAGTCGGGCCGTGGAAAATCCACCCTGGCGGCCACCTTCGCCACCAGCGGCCACCCTTTTCTGACCGACGATGGGCTCGTGCTCGAAGCCTGCGATACGGGCTACAACGTGCTCCCAAGCCATCCATCGATCCGCCTGTGGGACGACTCATCCAAGGCATTGATCACACCAGGTGCCGAGCTGGCCCCAGAGGTTCACTACACCTCCAAGGCAAGATTTCTGGCTGGCGACAAGGTGCAGTTCTGCAACAGCCCGCAACCACTTCGCTGTGTGTATTTCCTCGGCAGCGGCCAGGCGAAAACCGTGTGTTTGGAGAGTCTCAAACCCTCGCAGGCACTGATGGAGTGGGTCAAACACTCCTTCCTGCTTGACATCGAACAACAACCCCTCTTGGCAGCGCACTTCGACAGGGTTGCCGCCCTGACCGAAGTGATCCCTCATTACCAGCTCGACTATCCACGCAGCTATCCCGTCCTCCCCGACGTCCGGCAAGCCATCCTCCAGCACATGGACTCGCAGCCCTGAAGGCACGCCTCACGGGCAAACATTGTCTGTCAGACCTCCACGCCGCTCAAACGGCGCCGGATGGATCACCATCGCCGCCTGCGCCACCAGCTCCGGGTCGTGGGTGGCCACCAGCACCAGCCGCTCCCGGCTGCGCTCGAGCACCAGCCGCCGGACGCGCGCCCCTGCCTGGCCATCGAGGAAGGCCGTGGGTTCATCCAGCAGCTCCACCGGCTGGTCCTGAAGCCAGGCCCGCAGCAGCCCCAGCCGGTGGATCTCTCCGCCAGAAAAACAGTCCACCGCCAGATTGAGCGGTTCGTGCAGGCCCTCGGGCCGCTGCTGCAGCTGACCCAGCCCCAGCCGCTCCAGCCAGGGCACCAGCAGCTCCCCACGCTCGCGCCGGTCCGGCAACCGGCCCAGCAGCAGGTTGTCCGCCAGGCTGCCCTCGAACAGCACCGCCCCCTGGGGCGCATAGGCCACCAGTGTGCGCCAGGCTGCGGCACCCGCGCTGCCCACCAGCTCCAGGGGCGCGCCGCGACCCGCCACCTGCAGCTGCCAGCGGCTGCTCTCCTCCGCCAGCAACCCGGCCACCCGGTCCAGCAGGGTGCTCTTGCCGCTGCCCGAAGGCCCCACCAACGCCACCAGGGCACCGTGCCGCAGGCTCATGTCCGGCTGGCCGCGGCCCTGCCAGGTGGCAACCTGCAGCACCGCCTCGCGCGGCAGCGGCCGGGC
>JBATEO010000158.1:0-20123 GCA_049664045.1 Prochlorococcaceae cyanobacterium | reverse complement strand
GGCTGGAGCCGTGCCGTTCAGCGCTGCCTGGCCCCCTGGCCGTTGAGCCGCTGGCATGGCCACCGGCAACAGCAATGGCAGCAGCAGGGGCAGCAGGCGTGGCGCCGGCGCGCGTGCCGCCATCAGGCCGCCAGGGTGCCCGGCAGACCCACACCCCGCGCCATCAGGGTGGCCAGCAGGGGAATCAGGGCAAAGCCCACCAGTTCGATGTTGAGGATCCAGGCCAGCCGTGACGCCAGGGCTTCGCTCACCTGGGGCAGCTCCCCCTTGCGCAGCGGGATCGCCCAGAGGATGTAGGTGACGGTGGGGTAGAGCGACAGCCCTCCCACCCCCAGGTACAGACCCACCTTCCACCAGAACAGGGGGTTTTCGGTGTAGAAGTCGCTGCCCTGGCCGAAGTAGAGCACCCGCAGGATGCCGCTCACGAGGAGCGCCAGGGCGGCCATGCCGTACACCACGTCGGTGATCACCATCAAGGTGGCGTCGGCCTTGCCGGGGTTGGGCCGGATCAGGCGCCGCTCAAGGACCAGGGCACCGAAGCAGAGCATGAAGCTCAGATAGTGCACGTACGCCACGGCGGCGCGACTGAACTCGGGGCTGCCGAGCAGGTCGCCGCTGAGCAGGGCGGGAGGGAGCGCCGCGAATCCGGCCATGGGGTCAAGGCAACGGGCGGAACCGTAGCGAGCCCGAGGAACCGGAGCGAGGCTGGTGGGCCGAAGCGAGGCTGGTGGGCTGGTCGAGTCACCAGGTCGAGTCACCAGGTTGACTCACCCGCTTGTGTCGCCCGGTTGGTTCGCCTGGTTGTGTTACCCGGGTGAGTTGCCTGAGGAAATTGTCGGGCGCCATTCTGCTGATGCGTGGCCTCGGGGGGTGGGAAATGTATGAAACCTTGACGCAATCAGGAAGAAACGTGGAAACCCGAAAGCTTGTTGAAAGGTCGTCTCCCTTCGCCCGAAACTCCTTAGGTTCAACTCAGTGCAGAGATAAACCATGGCCAGCTCGCTGAGCAGTTTCCTGGGCGAGATCGGCCGCCATCAGTTGCTCACCCCGGAACAGGAGCTCACACTCGGCCGCAAGGTGCAGGCGATGGCGGCCCTGCACGACCGTTGCCGCCAGGCCGGCGGCCAGGGTCCCGCCTGCGAGTACAGCGATCTCGAGCGTCGCACCCTGCGCCAGGGAGAGCGGGCCAAGAACCAGATGATCACCGCCAACCTGCGCCTGGTCGTGAATCTGGCCAAGCGTTATCAGAACAAGGGTCTGGATCTGCTCGATCTGATTCAGGAAGGCACCCTCGGGCTCACCCGCGCCGTGGAGAAATATGACCCCACCCGCGGTCATCGTTTCAGCACCTATGCCTACTGGTGGATCCGCCAGGGCCTCAACCGGGCTCTGTCCACCCAGAGCCGCACGATCCGCATTCCGGTGAATGTGAACGAGAAGCTCACCCGCCTGCGGGCCGCCAAGGCCCGCCATCTCCAGGCCCATGGGGTGGCTGCCACCCCGGCCCAGCTGGCGGCGGCCCTGGATCTCCCCCAGGCGGATGTGGAGGATCTGCTGGCCTGCGAGCTGCGCAGCGTCACCGTCAGCCTGCAGGGGGTGGTGAAGTCGAAGTCGGACCCCTCCGAGCTGGTGGATGTGCTGCCCAGCCCCGAGCCGGCACCGATGGAGCGCGCCGAGCTGGCCGAACGCAGCGCCACCGTGTGGACGCTGCTGGACCGGGCGAGCCTCACCCCCAAGGAGCGCACGGTGGTGATGCTGCGCTTCGGTCTGGATGGCAACCATGACTGGCGCACCCTGGCGGAGGTGGCCCGCCAGCTCGGCTGTAGCCGTGAGTACTGCCGTCAGGTGGTGCAGCGGGCTCTGCGCAAGCTCCGGAAAACCGGCATCGACAGCGGCCTGGTGGAGGTCTGACGGGTCGAGAATGGGATGGTTGGCTGCCTGAAAGGCCGTGACCCATTCCGCCCATTCCGTCGATGCCGAGGTGCTGGAGAGCAGCGTCGTCGATGAGGCACTGCTGCTCCGGCTGCTGCGTCGAGCCGGTCGGGTCGTGGCCCGCCCGGCCCTGGAGTGTCTGGAGATGCTGCTCGACCCCGACACGCCCTCGGCAGCCAAGCTGACCGTGCTGGCGGCCCTCACTTACCTGCTGCTGCCGCTGGATGTGATCCCGGATTTCATCCCGGCCGCCGGCTTCAGCGACGACCTGGTGGCGATGACCGCCCTGCTCGGTATCTGCGGCCGGCACCGCACCGAGGCCGTTCGCATGCGCGCCCAGCGGCGGCTGGATCGCTGGTTCCCGCTCGGCCGGTGATGGCGATGGCGACCCTCTCCGCCGAGCAGCGCGAGGATCTCCAGGCCTTCCTCAGGGACTGGCTGCGTCATGCCGGCCGCACCCAGGCCGATCTGCGCCGGGCCCTGAGGGCGGGTTCGATCCGCATGCCCGTGCTGCTGGATGCCCTGCAGGGCATCCATGCCCGCAGCGGGCTGGTCGGACTGGCCGAGCAGCTCTGCGCCATCGAGGAGATCTGGCAGCGGGAGAATGAGACGGCGCCTGGCCAGCCCACGCGAGCCACGGCGCTCGATGCCTCCCTCGGTCAGCTGGATCTGCTGCTCCAGGAAATCCGCGGGGAGTTCTAGATCCTCAGGTGCCTGGGTGTCGCGGATCTGCCCGCCGGTGATCCGCGACGGCATCCACTTGTCTGAGCTGAATGTGGTAGAGAGTCGTGGAACCGGGCGGCGCATCTTCACCGGCAACTGCTGATTTGTCTGGCGCCGATTCGCCTGGTCCAGCACACGTCGCTCCGAGACCGATGACCAGCGCCTCCGATCAGTCCCAGTGGTTCAAAATCCTGATGGCCGTGCGCTGGCCGCTGGCGCTGGTGACGGCCTCGGCGATCCTCGGCGGTGTCGCGCTGCGCGTGTTGAGCCGTCCCATTCAGGTCGCCCTGGTGCTGGATCGCCCCCTGCCCGTGCAGGCGGATGTGGATCAGCTGGCCCGTCCGGTGCGGGTGCAGGAGCTGGCCAACCCGATCAGGATCCAGGCCCAGGATCTGGTGAGCGTTCGCGGGGCGGTGGAGATCGCCTCGAAGGACGCCATCGCGATCACGGGTCAGCCCAGGATCGTCCTTGACGAACCGGTTGCGATCAAGGCGGCTGCGCCCCTGCCGGTGAGGAGCGAGGTGACGATCGAAGCCAGCAAGCCGCTGCCGGTGAAGGCGGAGGTGGAAGCGGCTCAGCCGCTGCCGGTGAAGGGTGAGGTGGATGTGGCTGCCAAGGAGCCGCTCACTGTTAACTCCTCGGTGACGCTGGACACGGATGACACCCCGGTGCAGATCGAATTCCACAAGCGCCTCTGGTCGATCTTCTGACGCACCTCGGCAGGCAGAGTGGGGGGACAGCCGTCAACGCGAACGTGCCATGGCCGACCCTGCCGCCTCGCGCCTCAGCCTCCGAGCAGCTTCCGTCCCTTCCGCAGCGCTCGCTTCGCTGGCGCTGCTGGTGCTCGCCATCGCCGCTTCCGCACCGGCCCTGGCCCAGCGTCAGACCTTCATCCGCGGTCCCGGCAGCCAGGTTGCTCCCACCACCGAGGTGGTGCCCACCAACTGCGTCACGGCCCCTGACGGCTCGATCACCTGCGACACGGAACTGAGGAATCCCCCCGGGCGCACACCGGCCCGTCCTCAGCTCGATCTGTTCGAGAACTGACGCGACGAGACCCGATGCGTGCCCCCCGCCTGCGGCGTCTCTTCGAGGATGCCAACTACCTCCATGCGATCGACCGCACCGAGCAGCAGCTCGCCAAGCTGCTCGGCGTGCTGCTGGTGGTGGTGATGCTGGCCGCCACCGTGCAGCTGGTGGTGGAGGTGTGGCGGGCGTTGCTGGTGCCGGAGACGCCCTGGCTGGGCGCAAAGCTCAACAAGGTGCTCGGTGATCTGCTCAACCTGTTGATCGCTCTGGAGGTGCTGCAGAACATCACCTCCTACCTGCGGCGGCATGTGGTGCAGATCGAACTGGTGTTGCTCACCGCCATGACGGCCGTGGCCCGGAAGGTGATCGTGCTGCCCCCCGGTGCCGAAAACAAACCGCAGCTGCTGGCGGGTCTGGGGGTGGCGGTGCTGGCCCTGGCAGGGGCCTTCTGGCTGGTGCGTTCGCTCACTCTGCGCAAGCCTCCGTCCAGAACAGGGCCAGCCATACGGATCCGGGCTCCCCGTCCGTAGCCTCCACCCTGTGAGGGCGGTGGGCCGGAATCATCAGGCTGTCGCCCCGGCACAGCTCCAGCACGTCACCCCCGTCCGCACTCCGACCGTCAGGGGCCAGGCGGATGCGGGTGCTGCCCTGCAGCAGCGTCACCCATTCATGCTCGCTCTGGTCGTACCAGAAGCCCGGCGGGCTGCTGGCCTGGCAGGAGTGGATGCGCTCGAGCCGCCAGGTCTCACCCCGGGCCAGCACCGACACCTGCTCCTGACCCGGCGGGGGGCAGGGTCCGGCGAGCAGATTCCCGTCACCAACCGGAGCCGCGTCGCCCTCCCCCCAGCGGCGGCCGATCTCGAAACCGTGGCGGCGGGCCAGCGCCACCACCTCGTGGTGGTGGCTGCAGGCGGCCAGGGCCTCGCGCACGGCCGGGTCGGCCTCGCTGAGGGCCACGAAGGCATTGAGCTGGCGCACCTTGTCCAGGAACTGCTGCAGTTGCGCTTCAGCCACGGAACTCGGCCGGGGGGGTGGGGTCCAGGCGTCTGATCATGCGCCAGCGCCGGAACCAGGCTCCGGCGAACAGCACCGTTTCCTCCGCCTCCACCTGCCAGCCGCGCCGCTCCAGCAGGGGACGGGACAGCTGGCTGGCCTCGGTGCGCAGCTGCCGCTGCCCCTGGCCGCGGGCATGGCATTCGAGGGCCCGCAGGATGGCGCTGGCCCGGCCTTGGCGGCAGGCGCGGCCGCGGCAGTAGAGCAGGGCCAGACGGTCTTCGGGATGGAGCAGCCCGAAGGCCTCGATGCTGCGGGCGCTGCCGGTGCTGTCGGTGTTGCCGGTGGCTCCGGCGGTGCTGGCCAGGCCGAACCCCTCGTGCAGCAGTTGCCGCAGCGCGCCGGAGCGGGCGGGGTGATGGGCCCAGGCGTCGATCTGGGCCGGGGTGTAGAGGCCGCTCGCTTGGCTCAGCACCGCGTCGCGGTACAGGTCCACCAGTTCGTCGTGGTCGCCGGGCCGCAGGGGGCGTAGCTCGGCGTCCGGGGCATGATCGCTCGGCAGCGGCTCCATGGGCGCGCGCGCAGGGTGCGGCGACAAGGCTGCAGGATCCCATGTCTGTCGGATTCCTTGGCTGTCGGATTCCCTGGCTGCAGGATCGCGCCCGGCCACACTGGCCCCACACCAGGTTCCCGCCATGTCGAACCCTGTTCCCTCCGAGCCCCGGCGCTCCGCCCGGCCCCTGGCGCGCTGGGCGCTGGCCGGGCTGGTGCTGGCGCTGGTGGCTCTGCTCGGGCTGCCCGGGGCGGTGCGGGCGGAGCCCGGCGAGGGGGCACGGCTGTTCGAGGCCCACTGCGCCGGCTGCCATCTCCAGGGCGGCAACATCATCCGGCGCCGCAAGACCCTCAAACTGGCGGCCCTGGAGCGGGAGGGCATCGCCTCGGAGGCAGCCATCGCCACCATCGCCGCCGCTGGCGTGGGGCAGATGTCGGCCTATGGCGACGTGCTGGGCGAGGCGGGGGTGGGCAGCGTGGCGGCCTGGGTGTGGCAGCAGGCCCAGGCGGGCTGGCCCCGCAGCTGAGGCCTCAGAAGGCCTGGATCCAGGGATACACCTGCACCGCCGTCCAGATGCCGTGGCGCCAGTAGGTGTCGCCGTGAACCAGCTCCTCTACCTGCTGCTGGGTTTCGGCTTCGTAGATGCCGAACACGTGGGTGCTGCCCTCGGTGGGCCCGAGGGTGATCAGGATGCCGGCGTCCTTCTGGCGCTGCAGCCCGGCCAGGTGCTCCTCCCGGTAGGGGGCGCGTTTCTCGAGGGCGTTGTCGCAGTAGGTGCCCCAGAGGACGTAACGGGCCATCGTCGACGGGTGTGGATCGCCGCGACCCTAGGGGGCCGCGAATCCCCAGCCCGAGTCTGGACGCGAGGTCCGGCGCTGATTCCAGAGAAGCGGCTTCCAGAGAAGCGGCGCCGCCCGCTGTCTTCTGGACGCTGCTCCGGGTGCCACAGCCCGCCTGGAGCGCCTCGATCAGGCCTGCGAAGGTAAAGCAGGCGCACTGCCCGCGCCCGCCAGACCCGGCGGCAATCGGTTGCAGACCGCGCTTCAATGATGACAGACATGAACCTTCACAATCGCTCGATGCACGTGCCCCTCTCCGTCGCCGTGGCCCTTCTCGCCCTCTCGGCCGCGCTGCCGGCGAGGGCCAACAGCATGGTGGACCAGCTGGTGCGCAGCTACTGCATCAAGGCTGTCAACGACGAAGTCAGAGCCTCCGGTAGCCCAGCGCCCTCCGGCATGGCGAACTTCACCTGCGACTGCGTGGTGGACGAAATGGGCAAGGGCCGCTCCGTGAGTCAGGCCAGCTCCACCTGCAAGAGCCTGGCGATCCAGAAGTACGGCCTCTGATTTCCCTCAAGGCCGCGGCCCCGGAGCCTCAGCGCTGCAGCCGCCGACTGCCCGGCCTTCGTGCTTCCCTGCGGCAGCGCTCGGAGCAGTAACGCACCTCCTCCCACACAGCCTTCCACTTGCGGCGCCACTGAAACGGCCGGCCGCACTGGGCGCAGGTCTTGGTGGGACGATCAGCGTGATGGGGCATCGGCCTGGGCCTGGCGCTCGAACACCAGCATCCGGTTGTTGGCCGGCATGGCCTGATCGGCCGCCAGCACCAGTCCCAGGGTCAGGGCCTGGCGGCCCAGCTCCAGGGCATCCCGCACTCCCATGGCCGGATCGATGCTGCGCAGGTGGGCATCGAAGGCGGCGTTGCTGGGAGCCGTGTGCTCGTCCCCGTTCCGGAAGGGGCCGTAGAGAACCAGCAGCCCGCCGGGGCGCACCACCCGGGACGCTCCGGTCAGCAGCTCCGGCACGGCGGAGGCGGGCATGATGTGGCAGGTGTTGGCGGAGAACACGGCATCGAAGGGGCCGCTCGGCCACTGTTCAGGCCGGGTCACGTCCAGCTCCAGCGGCTCGGCGATCCGTGCACCCGGGGCCAGGTCGACCGTTCCCTCCAGTTTCAGGCGCTCTGCCAGCTCGCTCAGGTGGGCGGCCAGCTCGCTGGGCTGCCAGTGCAGGCCGGGCAGGTGGCGTGCCAGGTGCACGGCGTGCTGGCCGCTGCCGGAGCCCACCTCCAGCACCTGTGCCGCCTCCGGCAGCCGCTGCGCCAGCACCTCGAGGATCGGTTGCTTGTTGCGTTCGCAGGCGGCGGAGAACAGCATCGCGGCGGCGGCTCAGTGATCGAGCCCGGTCCGCAGCTCCGCGCAGTAACGGCCCGCGGCTTCGGCGATGGCGTCGGCATCCCCGTTGTGCTGGTCGGCGGCCGCGGCCATCACCTTCACCAGGGCGCTGCCCACGATGGCGCCGTCGGCACCCCACTGGCGCACCTGGCGGGCCTGCTCCGGCCCGGCGATGCCGAAGCCCACCGCCACCGGGGTGGGGCCCAGCTGCTTCAGCTGACGCACCAGCGCCTCCACCCGTGCCTCCAGGCTGGTGCGCACGCCGGTCACCCCGGTGACGCTCACCAGATAGGTGAAGCCCCGGCTGGCGGCGTGGATGCGGGCCATGCGCTGCGCCGGTGTGGTGGGGGCCACCAGCAGCACCAGATCCAGGCCCTCGGCAGCGGCGATGGCCGAGAGCTTCTCGGCTTCCTCCAGCGGCAGGTCCGGCACCACCAGCCCGGAGGCACCGGCGGCTGCGGCGTCCCGGCAGAAGCTCTCCATGCCGCGGTTGAGCAGGGGGTTGCTGTAGGTGAACAGCACCACCGGGATGTGCAGCTCACCCTTCAGCGAGCCGAGCATCTCCAGCACCCGGGCCGGCGTGGTGGCTGCGGCCAGGGCGCGGCCTGCGGCGGCCTGGATCACGGGACCGTCCGCCAGGGGATCGCTGTAGGGGATGCCGAGCTCCACCAGATCCGCCCCCCGGGCCTGCAGGGCCAGCAGGGTGGCCCGGGTGGTCGCCAGGTGGGGATCGCCGGCCATCAGGAAGGGCATCAGGGCACAGCGGCCCTGGCCGGCCATATCACTGAAACGCTGCTGAATCGGTGTCAGGACGGCGGTCACAGCAGCGCGCTTGCGGCAGAAGTGCTGCGAGCCTATGCCTCGCCCGGTTCGCCCAGCTGGCCGGTTTCACGCAGCAGGCGTTCCTGCTCCTCGAGGCTGAGGGTGGCGAATTTTCGCTCCAGCTCCGCGGTGGTGGCGGCGTCGTAGGCGTCGCGGTAGGTGCGCCGCTGCTGCATGTAGGTCATGTTGCCCGTCACCGCCCGCAGCAGATAGGTGGCGGTCCAGCCCACCACCACCACCATCAGCAGCGCCGAGGCGGCGATGCCGGCCGAGAAGCCCTCGAAGCCGCCCAGCTTGAGCAGTGCGTAGCCTGCGCCGCCCAGGCCGAAGATCGCCAGGCCCAGGATCAGCGACTGGCCCTTGGTCATCGGGCGCCCTGCCCGGCCATGCGCAGGTTGATGAACGGGGCGAACAGGATCAGACCGGGGAAAAAGAGAAACACCAGCCCGTAGACGCCGAAGCGCTCGAGCTTGCCCATCACGGTCCAGCGCTTCACCATCCAGGCATAGAGCGCCAGGGGAATCACCACGAGATAGGCGCCGGCCAGCAGCACGTAGAGGCCGATCAGCAGCAGCGCGTCTGACGACACACCCGGCAGCGTGGGGAGGGCGACGGCGGGAAGGGCGCCCGCCAGGAACGGCGCGAAGAGCAGCGGCAAGGAAGGGAGGTGCGAGGTCAGCAGGGTGCGGATGCGGGTGGTGCGCCCGGCGGGATTCGAACCCGCACTGGAGTCATTTTAAGTGACCTGCCTGCTGCCAATTGGGCTACGGGCGCGTGCCGGCCCCACCACCGGCTCCACGAGTGTATGGGTGCCGATTCGGTGAACCGTCCTTACCGCTCCGGGTCCTGGGGTTAGGTTGACCTGATTCGGTCGAGGCCTTGCGGTCGCTTCTCCGCAAGCCTTCTTGGGTCCGGCGGACCGCTGCCCTGAGCGCCACGGCCGAGCCAGCACCTTCCTTGTCCCTGCGCGTCCGGGGGAAGACCAGCGTGTCGCGCGTCGACCCTGAACAGCGCAGTCGGTGTGAATCCATATCCACCTGAACACCCAGAGATCATGTCCATCCGTTCGAACTCCCTTACCCCGCCGGCCACAGGCTCCTCCCATCAGGTCCCGACCCGTCCCGGCGCCCTCAGGCCCTCCCCCCGGGCTGCGCTGCCGGGCTGCCCGGTCCGCTCGGCGCCCCATCGCCCCGCCGCCGAACCGCCGCTCACCTGGGAAGACCTGCTGGGCCGCCGCTGATTCCCCGCGCAGCCTGCGTCTGCCGGGCTGAGCGTCAGCTTCCGGGCAGTTTCGCCAGGGCGGTGGTCGCTCCCATCACCACCAGCAGCTCTCCGGCCTGCAGCACGTGGGAGGCGGGGGGATTCACGGTGAGGTCGTTGTCGGGGCCGGCCGCCAGCACGCTCACGTTGAAGTTCTTGCGCAGGTTCAGGTCGCGCAGCGATTGGCCCACGAAGGGCTTCGGCACCCGGATCTCCTCGATCGAGTTGCGGTCGTCCAGTCGCAGCCGGTCCAGCAGATTGGGTCTCACCAGCTCCATGCCGAGCCGCTGGCCCTGCATCTTCGAGGGGAACACCACCCGGTCGGCCCCCACCCGCTGCAGCATCTTCATGTGCAGGTCGCTGGTGGCCCGGGCGATCACCTGCTTCACCTGGCTGCCCTCGCTGTCCTTGCAGATCAGCGTGGCCGTGATGCTGGCCTCGATCGGCTCGCTGATCGCCACCACCACCGTGGCCAGATCGAGCACACCGGCAGCACGAAGAGCTTCCTCATCAGTGCAGTCCACCATGCGGGCCTCGATGGCGGGATCGATCTGGCGCAGTTCATCGATGGCGCGCTGGCTCTGATCGATCGCCAGCACCTCGGCGCCGGAGCGAATCAGTTCGGCGCACACGGAGGATCCGAAGCGGCCCACACCGATCACCGCGAAGCCGCCACGGCGCACGGCGGATTCGCCCCCCCACTGCCACCACTGCGTCATGCCCACGCACCCATCAGCTGTTCCTTTTCTAGACCCTCCACCTCAGACATACAGATCCTCGCGGGGGTAGCCAACCCGCTGCTGGGGCCGGTGGGCGTAGACGGCCGAGAGCAGCAGCAGGATGCCGATCCGGCCCACGAACATTCCCACCATCAGCACCAGCTGGCCCCAGCGGTTGAGATTGGCGGTGAGCCCCACATCCAGGCCCACGGTGCCGAAGGCCGACACGCAGGTGAACAGCTTCTCGAGGAAGCTGTACTCGGCATAACCTGGTCGGCCGCCGGCGGTGAGGCCGATGCCCAGCAGCAGGGCCATCAGCACCACGAACAGCACCGAGGCCAGAGTCACCCCCACGGCCCGCAGCACGGTGGCGGCGGGGATCACCCGGCGGTGCAGCAGCACCTCCTCGCGACCCTCGAGGGTGGAGCGGGTGGCACCCATCAGGATCGCGAAGGTGGTGGTCTTGATGCCGCCGCCGGTGCCGCCCGGACTGGCGCCGATGAACATCAGCACGATCATCAGCAGCAGACCGGCGTCAGTGATCGTCTTGCTGCTCAGCGGGATGGTGTTGAAGCCCGCAGTGCGGGTGGTGATCGACTGGAACAGAGTGATCTGCAGTTTCTGCCAGATGCTCAGCGTGCCCATGGCGTTGGCCTCGTAGCCAAAGTGTTCGGTGACCAGCAGGCCGATGCAGCCCAGCAGGATCAGGGCTGCGGTGGTGCGGATCACCAGGCGGGTGTGCAGGCTGAGCCGTTGCAGGCGCTGCAGCCTGAAACGGTTAACCCAGAGATCGTTGACGACGCGCCAGCCGATGCCGCCGATCACGATCATCGAGGCGATCACGCCGTTCACGACCGTGTTGTCCCGGTAGCGCTCGAGGTTGTTGGCCCAGAGGCCGAAGCCCGCGTTGTTGTAGGCGCTGATCACGTGGAACATCGATGCCCAGAGGCGGCGCAGGGGGTTCTCGATGTCGGTGAAGCCGAAGCTGTAGAGCACCACCGTGCCCAGCCCCATCACGAAGGTGGCGGTGAGCAGGATGCTGTGGAAGGTGGGGCCGATGCCACCCACGCCGAATTCATCGAGGGCACGGCCCTTGTCCAGCCGCTGACGGAGGCCGCTGCGCCCCTGCACGAAGCCCTGCAGGAAGGTGGTGATCGCCATCAGCCCCAGGCCGCCCGTGACGATCAGCCCGGCGAGCACCGCCTGGCCCAGCAGGGTGAGGTCGCGGTCCACCACGATGATCGAGAGCCCCGTCACCGTGATGGCGGAGGTCACCGTGAACAGTGCCTGCCACAGGCCCACGTCGTCGCTGGAGCAGAGCGGTGAGGCCAGCAGAAAGGTGCCGACGAGGATCACCAGGGCGCCCGTGACCACCGTGAACTGGGGCACCGTGAGCTGATGACGCCACTGGCGCAGCGCAGCCAGGCGGGAGCCCACAGGGTTGGTGCTCATGGCTGGGCGCCCATGTGCATCGGTGGCGGGCAGGGCCCGTCACGATCCGAGCGGAACACCGGCTCCAGGCCGGGAAGGTGGGTGAGCACCAGGTCCACCAGCCGCTGGAAGGTCCTGCTGGTGTCCGGGGCGCGCGCGCCCATCGGCTCCCTGCTGAGCAGCACCAGTTCCAGCAGCCGCCCACCCGCGTGCGACTGCACATCGGCGAACAGCTGCATGCGCTGATTCTCGGCCCCGTTCCTGAGCAGGGCTCCGAGGTGGGCGGAGGTGCGGTGGTCCACGTCGGCATGCAGCGCGTCCAGCACCGGCGCCAGGGAATCCAGCAGGCCGGTGGCCGTCTGGCCCGGGGCTTCCGCAGGCTGCGTGCCGGTTGGCTTAAGAACCAGCAGGAACCGGGCCATGACTGCCTTGATCGGCTAAGACGCTACAGCGTGTGGTGTTGTCGGATGCCTCGCCCCGCCCCGGAAGCGATTGCCGTGATCGGCGCCGGGGTGTCGGGCTGCGCCCTGGCGGCCCAGCTGCGCCGGCTCGGCCATCGGGGGCCGCTGTCGCTGTGGGAGACGGGCCGGGGAGCGGGCGGGCGGGCCAGCACCAGGCGCTCCAGGCAGGATCCGCGGCTGGCGGTGGACCACGGCGCGCCCCTGCTCAACATCACCGCCGAGCCCGCCCCCGCGTTGCTGGAGCCGCTGCTGGCCGGGGGCTGGATCGAGCCCTGGAGCGAGCCGGTGGCGATGCTGGAGGGTGAATCGCGGCTGAACATCGGCCGGCCCGATGCCCTCGGCATCGGCCGCCTCTACCGCGGCCGCTCGGGCATGGACCAGCTCAGCCAGGGGCTGCTGCATCTGGCGGGGGACACCGATGTGCGCGCCCATTTCGGTGTTCTTGTGCGCCATCTGGAGCGGACGCCCGCGGGCCGCTGGCGGCTGCTGGATGCCGCCGGGCAGCTGCTGGAGGAGGCCGACTGGCTGGTGCTGAGCGGCACGCTGCTGGCCCATCCCCGCAGCCGCCTGATCTTCGACTGGCCGGAGGTGCCGCTGGAGCGGGCCACCCGGCACCTGCAGGATCTGCAGCTCGCCCATGCCCTCACCACCATCGCCGGCATCCGTTTCGAGGCCCGCTCCAACCTGTTGCTGGTGTTCGGCGGGGAAGCGGCTGTTCCCTGGCGGGCGCTGCCGTTCCGGCTGGTGAACTTCGATGCCGCGGCCCAGCAACGCTGGGGACTGCGCCGGATCAGCATCCAGCCCCTCGAGGACGGCCGCTGCGCCGTGGTGGCCCATTCCAGCCGTGCCTTCGCCGCTGATCATCTCGATGTCTACGGCGCCGGTTCGGCTGTGGCCCGCCAGCTGCAGCTGCCGGTGGAGGAAGGGCGGGAAGCGGAGGTGATCACCGCCCTCGGCGATGCCCTGGTGCAGTGCCTGGCCCCGTGGATCGGGACGGTGGATCCCCAGGAGGCCGAGCCCCGGCTGATGCGCTGGGCCGCCGCCTTCCCTTTGCCCCCCGGCCTGCCGCCGTCGCTGACGCTCTGTCCCGCGAGCCGGGTGGGGTTCTGCGGGGATTACGTCGATGGGGTGGGATTTGCCCGCATCGAGGGCGCCCTGCACAGTGCCGAGCACCTCGCCGCCGCCCTGCTGGCCGCCACGCCGTCAGGGGCCCCCTGGCGGCTGGCCGGGAGCTGACTACCGTGGCCCCATGTTCAGCCCCTTCGGCGACTGGCTGCCCGAGGTGGTGGTGTTCCACCCCACCCGCTTCGAGGATGCCCAGTTGATCGTGCACACCGTGCGGGAACACAAGACCGCCGTGGTTCACGCCGGAGCCATGGAGCGGCGGGAGGCTCAGCGGCTGATCGATTTCGTGGCCGGCGGCGTGAGCGCGATGGACGGCCGGGCCGAATGTCTCGATGAGCTGACCTTCGTGTTCACCCCGGACATCGTCCAGCTCACCCGCGATGGCGGCGTCGGCGCCAGGCCTGGCCGCTGAATCAGGGGACTGACGTCACAGGGCGGCGGCCACGGTGGTGAGCAGCAGCCAGCAGCCTGCGGGCGCCAGTTTCTCCACCAGCAGGGTCTGGTGGCGTTGCCGGGACTCCAGCAGGGCGAAGGCTTCGGCGGCGTCGCGACTGGAGAAGCGCGGGGCCTGCACCTGATGCGGCACGCTCTGCTCACGCTCCACCCGCTGGCGAACGCGGTAGGGGCCGTGGCAGTCGAACTCGTCCATGAGCTCGATTCTGCTGGCGGTGAGGGCTCAGATCCCCGGGATTCGGCATTTCATCGGAATTCCCACAACAGCGGCGTCCCGTCCGGGGTCGGCGCCGGCAGCCCGGGCCTTGCATCCGGCTTCACAAGGCGTTACAGTTCGCGAAACACTTCGTTACTCACCATGGGCGACACCTCTTCCCGCTTCGGTTTCGTGGCCTTTGCCGAAACCTGGAATGGCCGTCTGGCCATGATGGGCTTCGTGATCGGTCTGGCCACCGAGCTCCTCACCGGCCAGGGCATCCTGTCCCAGATCGGTCTGGGCTGATCCAGGCCGCAAGTCGTCCATCCCAGGCCCCCGGCTCCGGCCGGGGGCTTTCGCGTGCCAGCGTTCCCGGGCCCCTTCATTTCCAGTCATGGCCAGCCCCGGCAAGCCCTCCGGTCAGGAACCCGCCGCCGCCGTGGTGAAGCTGCAGATCCTGGCGGCCGTGTTTCTGCCCATGCTGCTCCTGGCGCTCTGGCTCCGTTCCCAGGGATTCTGGTGACGCCCGCGCCCTACTCGCCGCAGCCGCGTTCCACCACCGTGCGGCGCAGCTGATTCAGTTCCGGCGAGGACGGGGATCGCCGGTCGAACAGCAGGGTCCAGGCCAGCGGTACGTCCTGCTGTTCCAGGGCCTGCTCGAACGCCGCCAGCCAGGTGAGGGGGTCTTCGCCGAGGGCCTCGAGCAATTGCAGGGTCTGCTCCATGCGCTGCCGTGAAGCCCCCATCAGCTGCACGTGGGCGAACGCTTCGGGGGACGCACCCACCGGCCGCATCTGCAGCAGCACCGGTTCATCCGGGTTGATCGGATCGGTGGGCCAGAGCATGGGTGTCGCGATCGGCCTGTCGGCACTCCCCCGCAGCATCCAGGGATCGCGGTTCAGCCGCTGGATCTGCAGCTCCAGCAGGGGTTCCGCCAGCACCAGCACCGGCTCGGGGGTGAGCACGAGTCCGTAGGCATCCAGGTCGTCCATCGGCTCCACCCGCGGGGCCACAACGCACACGGCCACCCCCGGGTCCCCCTCCCGGTCAGCCGCCACCGAGCCGGGATCCGAGCCGCCGAGCATCAGCACCGCCAGGCAGGCCGCCAGCCAGGGGAGACGCAGCGGCGCAGCCGCGGGGAAAGAGCCGGATCCGCCCATCGCGTCAGTCCCCAGGCCGTGAACTGATCCGCTCGCCCCAGGCGTGCAGTTCCTCGAGCACCGGAAGCAGCTCCCTTCCCAGCTCCGTGAGGCGGTAGTCAACCCGGGGCGGCACCTCCGCATGGATGCGCCGCAGCAGCACCCCATCCGTCTCCAGTTCCCGCAGCTGGCTGGTGAGCACCTTCTGGCTGATGCCCCCGAGAGCCCGCCGCAGTTCCGAGAAGCGTCGCACGCCGTCGAGCAGTTCCCGCAGGATCAGCAGCTTCCAGCGCCCCTGGATGACGCGCAGTGCCAGTTCAGCCTTGCAGTTGCCGTGATCGTGGGCGTCCTGAAAGCTCGTTTGGTCCGCCACCTCTGCCAGGCTCCGTCGTTGGCTGGCCCAGTGCTGATCCAAGCGTTACCGCCGGGTGCCTGGGCCACTTCGCAGTGCGTTCTTGTGCCGTTGCCGGCCCATGGCACAGCATCCAAGGAGCTACGCCGGGTCCATCCTGGCTCCCCAGTTCCATGACCGATCTGATCGTGATCGCGGCCAGCAATGGCGAGAACCTCACCCTCGCCGGTCGCTTCGCCGCCGCTGGCCGCCAGCAGGGCTGCAGCGCCGAGGTGCTCGACCTCACGGCACTGGACCTGCCGCTGTTCACCCCTCGCACCCTCGCCGCGGGCTTGCCCCCGGGGCTGGCGGCCCTGCAGCAGCGGCTGATGACCGCACCCCGCTGGGTGATCTGCGCTCCGGAGTACAACGGCTCGATCCCACCGGTGCTCACCAGCGCCATCGCCTGGCTTTCGGTGCAGGGCGACGACTTCCGCACCCTGTTCAACGAGAGGCCCGTGGTGATCGCCACCCACTCCGGCGGAGGCGGCCACACGGTGATGACCGCCCTGCGGCTGCAACTGGCCCATCTGGGCGCCCAGGTGGTGGGCCGGCAGCTGGTGAGCACCGGCGCCAATCCCGCCAAGGACAGCTCCATCAGCGATCTGGTGGAGCGCCTGCTGCGCCTGTCCGCCCCGCGGGAGTGAGCCCCACCCGGCGTTCCGCTCTGCCTTCATCTCCGTTTCGCTCTGCCTTCACCTCCGTTTCTCCTTCCCCTGTTCTCCAGCCATGACCAGCAGAACCCCCTCCAGCGCCTCTATCGCGCCGGCCGTGTTCCGGCCCGCCGCCGAGCGCTTCCACAGCCAGCTCGACTGGCTGGACAGCTGGCACACGTTCTCCTTCTCCAGCCACTACGACCCGGCCTGGATGGGTTTCGGGCCGCTGCGGGTGATCAATGACGACACCATCGCCGCCGGCCGGGGCTTCGGCATGCACCCCCACCGCGACATGGAGATCGTCACGGTGATGGTGGAGGGTCAGCTCAACCACCGCGATTCGATGGGCCACGCCGAGGTGCTGCGGGCCGGAGAGGTGCAGCGCATGAGCGCAGGCACCGGCGTGGTGCACAGCGAGATCAATGAAGGCGATCAGCCCTGCCGGCTGCTGCAGATCTGGATCGAGCCGGCCGAGACGGGCATCTCCCCCGCCTACGAGCAGAAGCCCTTCGCGATTCACTCCGGCTGGACCCCTCTGCTCGACCCCCAGCGCCGGGAGGGGGCGATGGCGATCCGGCGGGAGGCCTGGCTCTGGCGGGCCCAGCCCGGGCCGGGAGACCTGCTGGAGCTGCCGCGCCCGGATTCCGGGATCGAGCCGCCCAGCCACAGCTGGCTCCAGGTGATCGAGGGTTCGGTCGAGCGGCCCGGCTCCACTCCAGACGTGCTCCGGCGGGGCGACGGGCTGGGCTGGCAGGGGGCTGGAAGCGGAGCGCTGAGGGCAGGCAGGATGGGAGCCGATCTGCTGCTGTTCGCGCTGCGATGAGAGGGCCTGAGCGCTCGCCCGCCCGATCCCCCCTGGAGCCCGTGCCGGGCCAGCGGTTGTCCCTCGCCAGGTCCCTGGCGATGCTCCAGCCCCCCCGCGGCTACCGCGCCCTGGCCTGGCTGGGGCTGGTGGCCAACGTGCTGGTGATCCCCTTCACCCTGGGCCTGATCCTGGGCCAGCCCACCTGGCGCGTGGTGCACATCGCCGTCGGCTCGGCGGCGGTGCTGCCCACGGCGGCCGTGGGGATCGTGGCCTCGGTGGCGCTGCTGCGCTGGCGCGCATGGGGGCAGATCCTGGCCATCGTGGCGCTCTCCCTGAGCCTGGCTGTGGCGATGCCCTACGGCATCGTGCGGCTTGCGCTGCTGAGCGAGGGCCGCTTGCTCACCGGCCTGGTGTCCGTTCTGCTCTGGGCGGTGATCACCGGCTCCCTGATCTTCTGGTGCCGCCCCTGCATCCGCCGCTACCTGGTCTGACCAGGCCCTGATCCCCGACATGTTGTGAAGGTGACAGTCAGCAGCTGTCACAACGGCCATCATCAGGTCATCATCTGCAGACAGGCGCGATGACCGACACCCTCAGCCCGCATCTCGCCCGCCAGTCCTTCCGGGTGCAGGCCAAGCGGTTTCAGCCGCATGTGCGCTGCTACCGCCTGGTGGATGGTGGTGGAGCCCCTCACCCCGTGCTGGACGATCTCTACGACTCCCTCGAGGCAGCCTGGGCCGAAGCGATCGGCTGGTGGCACAACCAGTTCGGCCCGGGCCAGGAACCCGTCGAGATCGGCGTCGAAGTGAGCACGGCCAGCGGCGACTGGCGCACCGTTCGCTTCCCTGGAGGCTGAAGGCCGTTCACCCGGCCTTGATCAGCGCCAGTCGGCGCGGTAGATGCGCAGCCGGGCCGATCCCAGGGGGGTCGGGTTGGGGTTCGGGCCATCCGGAAACGCCGTCACCTGGAACAGGTAGGTCCCCGGCACCGAGGGGTTGAACCAGGGCTTGAGCATCACCGTGACCGTTGAGCCAGGGGCCACCGGTCGCACGAAGCGCACGCGCACTTCCCGCTCCTGTGGCGCATACTCGGCCTCCACCGGGACCGCCTCACCCCCGCCCCTCGGCCGGCCGAGAAAGGCACGGGTGCGCTCCGGGCTGAAGGGGAAATTCGAGTCCGGCCCCTGGCTCTGCCGGATCAGCAGACCACCCAGTGCCGCGCCGGCGGCGGGATCCAGCTCCACCGTGAAGAAGTACTCCGCCAGGGGGTCGCCGGCGTCGGTGCGGTAACTCACCAGATCCGCCTTCCAGGGCGGCCGGGTGAAGTAGGTGGATCCACGCAGTTCCAGAGCCCCGGCCGGCTCCGGCATCAGCGGAGTCGCCAGGGTTCCCAGCCAGGGGCTGATGCTGAGGGCCAGGCTGATCAGGGCCCCGGTGCGGGCCATGGCGGCGGGAAAGGCTGCTGAACCTTAGGTGCGATCACCCCGAGCGGCTCGCCTGCTGGCCGGCAAGCCCTGGGCTGGCAAGAAACGGTTGCGGATCCTGATCGCGGCGGTGCCTCTGCGGCAGGGGAGTGCCCTGGGCCTCGGGGGTGAGGGGGTCGAGGTCCGCGGTGCTCTCCAGGGCCGTCCGCAGCATCCGGGCCGCATGCAGGGGCATGTCCCGCGGCACGCTGATGCGGTCGCGCAGGTGGCGCAGGCCCGCGGCACTGCCTGCCGGTGGGGGGATCGCCACGCCCGTGATCAGCCGGGTGAGGGCGCAGCGCAGGGGCAGGGCGCAGGCCTCGGCCCCCAGGGGATTGCGCTCCAGGAGGGTGGCGTGATGGCGCAGCACCCGGGCCAGGGCAACGGCCGCGGCGCCGGCCGGCTGCGGTTGGCTGGTCTCCGGGTCGCGACCGTCCTCCTCGAGGATCGGCCAGGGACCGTGATCGATCCGCTGCGCCAGGACGCGCTGCTCCTCGCTGCCGTTGGCGTGGCAGCCCCCCATCTGGGGCGGCAGATCGTGGGCGTGGGTGTGAAAGTCGCTCTGGGTGCCCAGGTAGGTGGAGCGCTGCTCCAGGCCGCGGAACCAGCGGTCGATGGCCGGATGCTGCTGCCGCAGCAGAAAGCCCTTGTAGTAGGCGAGCGAGGCGTTCATGCGCTCCACGTAGGGCACGAACACCAGATCGGCCGTGCCCGGCGCGTCGCCGAGCAGGAAGCCTCCAGGCCGGCGCTCCAGCTCCCGTTCCATGGCCCCGGCCAGCTGCTGGAAGCGGTCGCGGGCCCGTGCATCGGACACAGGGGTGTGGGGGTAGCAGAGCCACTCGCACCAGGCCCGGAACAGCTCGCGCTCCAGCCGGCGCAGGGGCAGCACGGCGCTGTCGTGCATGCCGGGCCCGAGGCTGCCGAAGTTGGCTTCCAGGGCTTCGAGGATGCGATCGCTCTCGGTGATCAGCCGGCCATCCAGCTCCAGGGACGGCAGCATGCCCGAGGGCACCAGCCGCTTGTACCAGGCCTCCTTCTCCCCGTAGCACACCATTGTCACCTTGCGCACCCGGTAGGGGATGCGCCGCTCCTCCAGCCACAGCCACACCTTCTGGCAGTAGGGGCACCAGGCGTGGTGGTCGCGGTAGAGGGTCACGCGCACGGCGCTCTCGGGTTGACCGAACAGGCGCAGCAGGGCCTGGGCAGTGGTGGGGCCGTCGCCGGGATCGGCACCGCAACCTCCGCCCCTGGCTGCCGGGGCCAGCTCCGGCGGCAGCAGGGCCTCCAGTTCGTTCCAGCTCAGGGGCTCGCCCGCTCGCGCCGCGCCGGCCCCGTTTTCTAGGTTCGGCTCACCCACCAATGTGTTTCGGGTTTCCATGTTCGACGCCTTCACCAAGCTGATTGCCCAGGCCGACGCCCGGGGTGAATTCCTCAGCCCGGGGCAGATCGATGCCCTGGCCGCCATGGTGGCGGATGGCACCAAGCGCATGGATGCGGTCAACCGCATCACCTCCAACGCCTCCGCCATCGTCACCAACGCGGCCCGCGATCTCTTCGAGGCCCAGCCCGCCCTGATCGCCCCCGGCGGCAACGCCTACACCCATCGCCGCATGGCCGCCTGCCTGCGCGACATGGAGATCATCCTCCGCTACATCACCTACGCCGTCTTCACCGGTGACGCCTCCGTGCTCGAGGACCGCTGCCTCAACGGCCTGCGTGAGACCTACCTGGCCCTCGGCGTCCCCGGCGCTTCCGTGGCTGAAGGCGTGCGCAAGATGAAGGACGCCGCCATCTCCATCGCCA
>JBATEO010000157.1:0-7927 GCA_049664045.1 Prochlorococcaceae cyanobacterium | reverse complement strand
GCCGTGGCGCAGGGCCGCCTCCGCCGAGGCCATCAGCAGGGCGCTGGGGCTGGAGGTCTGCAGCCACAGCAGGCTGCGCGCGATCGCCGCCGGCTCATGCAGCGGCCCCTGCGCCATCAGGGCGGCGCTCTGGGCCAGACCGCCGCCGGCCTTCTGGCAGGAGAGCACCACCAGATCGGCGCCGGCCGCCAGGGCCTCGCCGCGGCCGTGTGCCTGATCCACCAGCAGCGGCAGGCCGGCGCCATGAACCAGGGGCGTCAGGGCAGCCAGATCGGCTGCGAAGCCCTGGTAGGTGGGCGACACCAGCACCACCGCCGCCAGGGGGCCCTGGGCCAGGGCCGCCGCCAGCACCCGCTCCAGCCAGGGGGTATCCGGGGGCCGCCAGAGGCCGCTGGCCGGATCGAAGGGCAGGTTGAACAGCACCGGCCGCAGCCGCCCGAGCACGCAGGCGTGCAGCAGCGAGCGGTGCAGGTTGCGGGGCAGCAACACGCGGCTGCCCGGCGGTGCCAGGGCCAGCAGGGCCGCCTGCAGCAGGCCACTGGCGCCGTTGACCCCAAACCAGCAGCGCTCGGCACCGAGCAGTTCGGCGCAGGCCCGCTGGGCGTCCGCCACCGCCCCCGCCGGCTCCAGGGGGCCACCGATGGCCGGCAGTTCCGGCAGGTCCCAGCAGCCGGGGGGCTGGCGCAGCAGCGCCGCCAGCTCAGGGGCCAGCCCACGGCCACGGCCGTGGGCTGGCAGATGCAGGGCCAGGGGGCCACCCCACACAGGCGGTGGCCAACGGCACCTCAGGGCTCGAGCCAGGAGCGAGCGGTTCAAGGTGCGGGTCCGCGCTTTCTAGAGTCTGGCCACTTCCCCCTGCCGCCAGCCCAGGCCGGCATCGCCGTTGACCGCCACCCCCGCCAGCCCCGTCTACGACCCGAGGGCCGACCGGCGCTGGCTGTTGAGGCGGCCCTGGATCCTGATCAGCCGGCTGAG
The DNA here is from genome assembly GCA_049664045.1 of Prochlorococcaceae cyanobacterium. Lineage (GTDB taxonomy): Bacteria > Cyanobacteriota > Cyanobacteriia > PCC-6307 > Cyanobiaceae > NIES-981. Next base: position 6,952 of record JBATEO010000157.1, on the reverse strand, counting down.
CAGCGTGCTCTGGCAGCTGGGCAGCCTCACGCTGGTGCTGGTGATCCGGGGCGGCAGCCGCGACGCCGCTGTGCAGCGCCGGCTGGGTCAGCGCATCCTCGCCACCCTCACCAACCTGGGCCCCTGTTTCATCAAGGTGGGGCAGGCCCTCTCCACCCGCCCGGATCTGCTGCGGCGCGACTGGCTGGAGGAACTCACCCAGCTGCAGGACAACCTGCCCCCCTTCCCCCTGGCGGTGGCCCTGGCCACGATCGAGGCGGAGCTGGGCGCCCCCGCCAGCCAGCTGTTCGAGGAGTTCCCCGACTACCCGGTGGCGGCGGCGAGCCTGGGACAGGTGTACCGGGCCCGGCTCGGTGACGGCCGCTGGGTGGCGGTGAAGGTGCAGCGTCCGGGCCTCGAGCGGATCCTGCGTCGCGACCTGGTGCTGATCCGCCTCCTGGGCACCCTCAGCGCGCCGCTGCTGCCGCTCAACCTGGGGGTGGGGCTGGCCGAGATCATCGACGAATTCGGCCGCTCACTGTTCGAAGAGATCGACTACCGCCGTGAGGCGGACAACGCCGAGCGCTTCGCCACCCTGTTCGAGCACCATCCGGAGGTCACGGTGCCCCACGTGGAGCGTGAGCTCAGCGCCCGGCACGTGCTCACCACCAGCTGGGTCCACGGCACAAAGCTGCAGGAGCGCCGGGCCCTGGAGGCCCAGGGTCTCGACCCCTCCGCCCTGATCCGCACCTGCGTGATCGCGGGCCTGCGACAGCTGCTCGAGTTCGGCTATTTCCACGCCGATCCCCATCCCGGCAACCTGTTCGCCCTGCCCGGCCGCAGCGGCGCCCTCGGCCATGTGGCCTACGTGGACTTCGGGATGATGGACTCGATCACCGACGCCGACCGGCTCACCCTCACCGGCGCGGTGGTGCACCTGATCAACCGCGATTTCCGTGCCCTAGCCCACGACTTCGTGGCGCTGGGCTTCCTCAACCCCGAGCACGACCTGGAACCGATCATCCCTGCCCTCGAGGATGCACTGGGTGGCGCGCTGGGGGAGAACGTGGGCAGCTTCAACTTCAAGTCCGTCACCGATCGCTTCTCGGAGTTGATGTACGACTACCCCTTCCGGGTGCCGGCCCGCTTCGCCCTGATCATCCGGGCGGTGGTGAGCCAGGAGGGCCTGGCCCTACGCCTCGACCCCGACTTCAAGATCATCCGGGTGGCCTACCCCTATGTCGCCCGGCGGCTGCTGGCGGGCGACACCGCCGAGATGCGCGACAAGCTGCTGGAGGTGCTGTTCGACGGGAGCGGCCGTCTCCGGGTGCAGCGACTGGAGAACCTGCTGGCGGTGGTGGAGGGGGCCGGCACCGGTCCCGACCTGCTGCCTCTGATGGGCTCGGGCCTGAAGCTGTTGCTGGGGCCCGAAGGCAGCAGCCTCCGCCAGCGGCTGCTGCTCACCCTGGTGCAGGGGGACCGTCTGCACACCGAGGATCTGAGGGCCCTGGTGAGCCTGATGCGGCGCACCTTCACGCCGGCCAAGCTGGCGGGGGGCGTGCTGGCCAGGCTCAACCCGCTCGCCCCGGCCGCCTGAAGCGCCTCTAGGGTCGGGCCCACCCCGCGGCCCGTTGTGATCCTTTCCGCCCCGATTCATCCCGCTCCGATCCTGGCCACCACCCTCCTCAGCGCCCCCAGCCAGCTCGCCGCGATCCAGTCCGCCGGCGACCCCGCCGGCGCCGATCTGTTCAGCGACCTCGACGCCGCCGCCTTCCTGCTGGAGGTGGGCGTGCTGATGCAGCCTCCCTACCTGGTGGCGGGGCTGGGACTGGCCATCGGCGTGCTCTGCGGCCTCACCTTCGCCCGGCTGGTGCGGGACAAGCTGGAGGGCTGGAAGCAGGACCGACTGGCGCTGCTGCCCCTGGGCAGCGGCGTCATCACCCTGCCCTACATCGGCGTGGTGATCGGCGTCACGCTGTTCATCGGCGGCAGCCTGCAGGTGTTCGGGTTTTCCTCCGGGGTGGCCCTGTTGGTGTCGTTCATCCTCTCGGTGGCCACTGCCGGAGCCCTGTGGGTGCAGCTGGAACGGCTGATGGGCCAGGTGGAGAACGGCACCTTCAGCGCCGTGGACTTCGACAACTTCGACCAGTTCTTCTGATCCGGTTCAGGCGGCGGTCAACGGCCATGACAAGGCGCTGACGGACTGCCCCCGCCCCGGCTAGGCAAGGGGCGCAACCGGTCAGCTCCCCTGTGTGCTTCTGGGTCCTGCTCGGCCTGGTCGGGCTCTTGCTGCTGCTGCGGGAGCGCCGGCAGCTGCGCGAGCGGCTGACGCGGCTCGAGGAGGCCGTGCAGAAGCTGGAGGGGACGCAGCCTGAGCCGCTGCGGACGGTCGACGCCACCCGCCGGGCGCCGGCCGAGCCCGGTCCCGCCACGGCCGCAATGGAACCGGCGCCCCAACCCCCGCCCCTGCCGCGCTGGTTGCAGGCACCGGAGCAGTCCACCGCCGCCGCGACGCCGCCGGCGATTTCACCGCCCAAACCCCCACCCCCTCCACAGCCCCCTCGCGAGCGTCAACCAGCTGCCACCCCGCCCGCAGGGAGCCCGCCCTCTCCCGCAGCCGGCAGGCCACCGACCGGCACCGGCCTGCGGCGACGCCTGGAGCGGCTGCTGATCGAGAACTGGACGGGCATCCTCGGCGTGGTGGTGCTGGTGGCGGGGGTGAGCTTCATCGCCATCCACACGGCCCTGCGCCTCTCACCGCTGCAGCGCTTTCTATTCACCAGCCTGGTCGCCCTGGGCTTGGCGGCACCCTCCATGCTCGTGGGTGGGCGGCACCCCTGGCGCAACCTCAGCGCCTGGATGCGAAGCGGCGCGGGCGCCCTGTTCCTGCTCGCCTGCACCGCCTCCGGCGGCCTCCCCCAGCTGGGCCTGCAGTGGATCGACCGCCCGGAACCGGCCCTGGCCCTGATCGCCCTGGCGGTGCTGGCGAACCTGCTGCTGGCCGCCCTGGCACGCACCCAGACCGTGGCCTCGCTGCACGTGGTGGTGAACCTGGTGCCGCTGGCGATCGTGCCCCAGTCGGGCCTGATCCTGGCCCTCGCCAGCGCCGTGGCGCTCACCGGCCTGGGGCTGCCGCCGGGCCGCCGCTGGAGCGGACACCAGCTGGTGGTGACCTGGGCCTACGTGCTCTATCACCTGGCCTGGGTGGTGCGCAGCCAGCCGCTGCTGGCAGCTGATCCCCGCCTGCGGGGTGGGGCGGCCCTCGCCGCCGTGCTGGTGTTCGGGGGCGGCGCCCTGCTGCAGCACCACCGCCGCTGGCGCCATTCCGAGCTGCGCGCCCTGCCTCTGGCGCTGCTGCTCAGCCAGGCAGCCGGCCTGGCCGTCACCCTGCTCTTCTATCCACGGCAAGCCCTGCCGCGGGCCGTGAGCCTGGGCCTAGCGGCCGTGGCCGCCCTGTTGCTCGCCCAGCGCTCGCGCCGCAGGGGCTGGGCCTGGCTTGAGCTCACCGACGCCCTTGCCGGCCAGGGCTTCGCCGTTGCGGCGCTGTTCAGCCTGCAGCCGCTGGTGGCCAACCCCCTGCTCCTGCTGCTGGTGGTGCAGGCGGAGTGCCTGGCCTTCCTGTGGCTGGGAGCGGTGCAGCGGCAGGCGTGGATCCGCCGCACCGGCTGGGCCCTGAGCGCCCTGAGCGTGGCGGCGATGGCACTGGTGACGCTGCTGCAGCGTCTCCCCGGAGCCAGCGAGCAGCTGCCGGTGGGTCCACTCGCGCCGGCGTGGCAGACCACCACCGTGCTGCTGGCCTCCGGCCTGCTGATGGTGCTCACCCAGGTGCTGCTGCGGCGCCGGAGCGTTCCCCTGCTTCTGCCGCCGCTGCTGGGCTGGCTGGCGGGCGTGCCGCTGCTTCTGGCTCTCGCGCTCACGAGCCCCGAGCCCGGGCGACCGGCGCTGATCACCGCCCTCCTGGGCGGGCTGCTGGTGCTGGCGCGACGCTGGCCACCCTGTGGCGTGAGAGCCGGTCTGAACGGGGTGGTGGTGGGGCTGCACGGGCAGTTGTGGCTGTGGCTGCTGCACCCCGAGCCCTGGCAGGCGGCACCTCTCTCGGCGCGGCTGCTGCCGCTCACGGTCGTGGCCCTGCTGCTGCTGGCGAACCGCCGGGCCGTGCCCAGCCGGCGCACCGGCTGGGTGCTCCTCCAGGGCACCGGCGCCAGCCTGGTGCTGGCCACCCTGCAGCTGCGCTTGGCCGGCACCCCCGCTCCCCTGCCTGCCAGCCATGCCGCCGCCCTGCTGGGCGGCGCGGCCCTGCTCACCGTCCTTCTTCTGCTGCTGGAACGGCGGCACCTGGCCGTGCCCTGGAGCTGGCTGGGGGGATGGATGAGCGCGGTCCTGGCACTCACGGGCAGCCTCGCCTGTCTGCCGCCGCCCCAGCGGAACTGGCTGGCGCTGGCTGGGCTCGGACTGCTGCTGCTGCTGGCCCGGCGCTGGCGACCGCAGGGCCTGCTCGCGGGCAGCACAGCGGCAGTGGCGGTGGTGCACGGCGTCAGCTGGGAGCTGCTGATCAGCCGCCAGCCCTGGCAGCCCGGACCCTTGCTGCTGCATCTGGCGCCCGTCATGGCACTGGCCCTGGTGCTGCACTGGGCAGGACGCCGGCGACCGCAGGGCCGGCAGGGGGGCGGCGCCTGGCCGTCGGCGCGCGGGCTCGGGCTCGGGCTGTTCGGTCTCTCCCTCAGCCTCGGAGCCTTCCTGCTGCTGGCCCCCCGATCCCCGCTTCTGCCGGGGGTCGCCTGGCTGCTGCTGACCCTGCTCTACGTGGAGACAGCCGACCGCCTGCAGCCGCGCGATGCCGTCCACCTGCTGGGGCTGGGGCTGATCAACCTGCTGGCCTACGGCGGCGCCTATCTGCTGGTGATCAGCCAGAGCCCGGCGGCCGTGACGCTGGGCCCGCTGGTGCTGCGCGGACGCCTGCTGATCGAGCTGCTGGCTGTGCTGGTGCTGCTCTATTGCTGGTTCTTCCAGCCGGCCTCCGGCCTGCGGCGGCTGTCGCTCTGGCGGCGTCTGCAACCCTGCCTGCTGGAGGCCACCCTGCTGGCCGTGGCGGTGCTTGTGCTCAACGAGGTGGAGCTGCTCTGGCGTCCGCTGGCCTGGTCAGCACTGGCCGTGGCCCTGCTCAGCCCGCCCCTGCGGCGGCTGTTCGCGAACCGGCTGCAGGTGTATGCGGTGATCCTGTTCTGGCTGGCGATGGCCACGCTGGTGGCGATCCTCGCCACCCTGCCCTCGCCTTCCCTGCACTGGGCCAGCCGGCCCCAGGTGCTCGGACTGCTGGCGATCGCCCTGCAGGTGCTGTTCATCGTGGCGGCCCATCGCTGGCTCGACCCGGCCCTGCTGCGCAACCCCGGCGGGCTGCCCCCGCTGGCCTGGATCGGCCGGCTGGTGGCCCCGCGTCCGTTCCGCTGGCTGTATCTGCCGCTGTTCGCGGCCGTGGCCTACTACCTCGCCCTGCGCTACGACCGCTCGCTGCTCACCCTGCTCTGGGCCGCCCAGGCCTTCGTGGTCTTCGCCCTGGGCCTGCTGCTGCGGGAACCTCCGTTCCGCACCCTGGCCCTGGCGGGCCTGGGGGCGTGTCTGGTGCGCCTGCTCTGGATCGACATGTCCGCAGCCGACCTCAGCCTGCGCGGCCTGGTGTTCGTGGGGGTGGGGGTGCTGATGCTGGCCATGAATGCCCTGGCCAGCCGCTTCGGCGCGAGGCTGGACTGAGATGAAGTCCTCCGCGGCTCCACAACGGAACCGGCGTCTGGCCGTGCTGGCCGTGCTCCTGGCCTTCGGCGCCGGGCTCATCGCCCTGCTCTGGCGCGACCGGCCGGCGCCGCCGCTGCGCAGCTCCCTGGCCACGCCCTTCCAGCTGCTGGGGACACCGCTGCACCTGGTGGACCGGCTGGCCAGCAAGGCACTGCCCGTCGGCGATGTCGACGAGGAGGCCCTCGGCGAGGTGCTGCGCGAGCGCTTCGAGGCCCAGGTGCGGCCCGGCGACCCCGATCAGCGCTACCTCGACGCCCTGATGGCGAGCCTCACTCCACACATCCAGCGCCCGTTCCGCTATCGCGCCTACGCCATCGGATCCTGTGGCACGGCCAATGCCTGGGCCCTGCCGGGAGGCGTGATCCTGGTGTGCGCCGAGCTGCTGGAGCTGCTCGATTCCGAAGCCGCCCTGATGTCGGTGCTGGCCCATGAGCTGGGCCATGTCGAGCTGGGGCACTGCTTCGCGCGGGTGCGCTTCGAGCTGCTCAGCCGTCGCCTGGGAGGCTCCCGCAATCTGGCCCAGCTGGCGGACGGGGCGGTGGCACTGCTGCTGCAACGCCCCTACAGCAAGGCTGCGGAGCACGAGGCCGACGACTACGCCCAGGCACTGCTGCAGGCCAGCGACTACGACCCGGCAGCTCAGGCCCAGGCCTTCGCGGCTCTCAACGCCGCCCATGGGGGCAGTCGCCCCCGGGCCGACCTGATCCTCGACGGCCTCGACACCCATCCCCCTGGTGCACTGCGCCAGGGGGAATACGAACAGCGCGCCGCCGCCTGGTGGCGGCGGAACCCCGGGGGCCGGCGCTATGTGGGCCGGCGCAATCTCAGGGACCGCCGCAGCCTGGCGGAGTGGCCGCTGGCCGGAGAGTGGGTCGGCGCCCGCGCGGCTGACAGCCAGCTGGATCAGGCCGCAAGATAGCCCTCGAGGCGGCGCGACTGGGAGCGGATGCCCTCCAGCGCCTTGCGCTCCAGGTTGCGGGTCTTGTCGCGGCTCATGCCCAGGGTCTTGGCGATGGAGCTCAGGCTCATGGGCTCCGCCAGGCCCTCCCCATCGGTGGGGATGCCGTAGCGCATCTTCAGCACCCGCCCCTGCAGCTCCGGCAGCTGCTCCAGCAGCGCACGCAGGTCCCCCTTCAGGCACTCCCCGTCCACACGCTCCTCCGGCAGCTCCCCATCCCCCGCC
>JBATEO010000156.1:0-17356 GCA_049664045.1 Prochlorococcaceae cyanobacterium | reverse complement strand
GGGTGGCGGTGGTGCGGGCGATCACCGAGGCGGCCGACCCCGCGGCCGCCAGCCGCGAGCTGCTTGCGGCGCTGGGCCAGGAGCACTGAGCCGCCGATCACCGAGCATGGGCGCCCCTGAGGTGTGCCGATGCCCCCCGCTGCCGCTGAGCCCGCCGACCACCACGCTGATCTCCCCGGTGACCGCCCCGGCGAAAGGATGGCGCTGCGGGTGAACGGCGAACAGCGCCGCTGCCGCCGGGGGCTGACGCTGCCCGAGGTGCTGGAGGAGCTGGGCTATCGGCCCGAACTGGTGGTGGTGGAGTTCAACGGCGAGATCCTGCCCCGGAGATGCTGGAGTCTCCAGATGGTGCAGGAATCCGACGTGCTGGAGGTGGTCACCATCGTGGGGGGGGGTTCCTAGATTTCTGTCCGGTGCCTCCAGCTGGCGCCGATCCCCTCCGCTCAGCGCATGCGTTCTTCCCACTCCCCTTGCAGGGTCCATTGCCTGCGGCGGGCCTTCGCCTGGCTGGCCCTGCCGGCTCTGGTGCTGGGCCTGCTGATGGTGCAGCCCCAGCCCTCCTGGGCCGCCAGCGGCGGCCGCATCGGCGGCGGCAGTTTCCGCTCGGCTCCGTCGATGCCGCGCAGCTACGGCGGCGGTGGCGGCGGCCTGCGCGGCGGCTACGGGGGTGGCTTCGGCGGTGGGGGGCTCGGCTTCCCCTTCCTCATCCCGATCTTCGGCTTCGGCGGTGGCGGTCTGTTCGGCTTCCTGGTGCTGATGGCCGTGGTCGGCCTGATCGCCAATGCCGTGCGTGGTGGCGGTGGCGGTCCTGCCCTCGGCGGCTCGGCACCCGGTTCCCTGGCTCCTCGCGGCGACGGACCGGTGAGCATCGCTCAGGTGCAGGTGGGGCTGCTGGCATCGGCCCGTCAGCTCCAGACGGACCTGCGCCAGCTGGCCGGCTCGGCCGACACCAGCCACAGTGCCGGTCTGCAGAGCGTGCTGCAGGAAACCACCCTGGCCCTGCTGCGTCACCCCGACCTCTGGGTCTACGCCAGCTCCGAGGTGGGCCAGGTGCCCTTCGCCAGCGCCGAGGCCACCTTCAACCGCCTCTCCATGGCGGAGCGAAGCAAGCTCGACCGCGAACTCACCACCAACGTGGCGGGACGCCGCTCTCAGCTGGCCGGCGCCGCCGTAGGCGAGAGCGATGCAGCCAGCGACTTCATCGCCGTGACCGTGCTGGTGGCCGGCCGCCGGCCGATCCCCCTGCGCGGCGCCGACAACGCCGACCAGCTGCGCAGCTCGCTGCAGGCCCTGGGCTCGGTCACGGCCTCCGACCTGCTGGCCCTGGAGGTGATCTGGCAGCCCGACGGCGCCGGTGAGACTTTCAGCACCGAGCAGTTGCTCACGGCCTATCCCGACCTGCGTCACGTCTGAGGATGCGCAGGGCGGCCATCGCGGCGCCGTAGCCGTTGTCCACGTTCACCACGCTCAGGCCTGGGGCGCAGCTGGCCAGCATGCCGTTCAGGGCGGCTTTGCCGCCTGCGCTCACCCCGTAGCCCACGCTCACCGGAACACCGATCACCGGCTGGGGCAGCAGGCCCGCCAGCACGGTGGGCAGGGCCCCTTCCATGCCCGCGCAGGCGATCAGCACATCGGCCTCGGCCAGGGTGTCCAGGCGATCCAGCAGCCGGTGCAGCCCCGCCACGCCCACATCCAGGAGCAGGTCCGCGCACAGGCCGTGGCAGTGCAGCGCCAGCTGGGCCTCGGCCGCCACCGCCAGGTCGCTGGTGCCTCCGGCCAGCACCGTCACCCGGCCCAGCTCCGGCATTGGATCCGGCAGTCGCAGGCTGGTGAGACAGCGGGCTTCGGCGTGGTAGTGCAGTGCTCCAGCGGGGCCCGGCGTGGAGGTGAGGAGGTTCAGCACCGCCGCCGCCTTCTCCGGGCACACACGGGTGGCGAGCACGAGCTCCCCGGCGGCCTGAAGGGCACGCGCGATGGCGGCGATCTGCTGGGCGCTCTTGTGCTCGCCCCACACGGCCTCCACCATGCCCAGCCGTCCCCGGCGCTGCAGATCGAGCCTGTGCTGAGGGGTGTCGCCGCTGCTCACAGGGGTTCCAGCTCGCCTTCGAACACCAGCGGGAAGGGGTTGCCCTGGCTGCGGCCGGTGGCCTGCCGGGCGATCCGCTCGAAGCGCTCCTGCACCGCCGCCAGTTCACCGGCGGGAATGGCCTGCCATTGGCCCCGGCTGGCCCAGCGGATCAGCAGGGTGGCCTCCTCCCGGGCCGGATCCCAGTAGAGATCCCGTCCCAGAAAACCATCCTGACGGCCCAGCCAGGGCCCCCAGCTGCCGCGCTCGGCCTCCAGCCAGGCCTGCCGATCGGCTGCCGGGACGCTCAGCCGCAGCTGTTCCACGACCGCCGCCTGCACCGGTACGGCCGGCTGAGGAGCTGTGGGCTGAGGGCTGGCTGGCTGCGGTGACGCTGGCATGGCCCGGGCGGGCGGCGGTGGAAGGGCGGAGGCCGGCTGAACTGCGACGGGCACCAGCAGGGCCGCCACCCACGTCAGCAGGACCAGCAGCTGGGCCAGACGCTGAGCCGGCTGCTGGTCCGGCATCCTGGCTCGCGCGCCGCTGGTCTGGGTTGGTCCCGCAGCGGGGGGCGCAGCGGCTGCCCGGGTGTGGTTCGCCGTCATGGCCGCAGCAGCAGGGCCACCGCGTGGCAGGCGATGCCCTCCTCGCGGCCGGTGGGGCCCAGGCGCTCATTGGTGGTGGCCTTGACGCCCACCTGATCGGGGTTCAGGTGCATGCGTGCGGCGATGGCCGTGCGCATCGCTTCGATGTGGGGGCGCAGCCGGGGCCGCTCGGCCACCACCACCGCATCCACGTTGCCCACGCTCCAGCCGCGCTCGCGCACCAGCGCCACCACCTGCTCCAGCAGCTCCAGGCTGTCCGCACCCTTCCAGCGGGGATCCTGGGGGGGGAAGTAACGGCCGATGTCACCGAGCGACAACGCCCCCAGCAGGGCGTCCATGACCGCATGCACGAGCACATCGGCATCGCTGTGGCCATCGAGGCCGAGGCCGGCCGGGTGCTCGAGCCGCTGGCCCCCCAGGATCAGGGGCCGCCCCGGCACCAGGCGGTGGATGTCGTAGCCGTTGCCGATGCGGAGCTGCATGGACCGGGCGGGGGATTGCTGCTGCCCGGTGAGTCTTTCACCGGACGCCATCCCCCTCCATGCTGGGCACCACCTGCAGGTGGGTGCCCTCGCGGCCCATCACCATCACCGCCTGGCCGGGCAGCAGCGGCCGCTGGGGCTCCAGGTTGGTGGCGGCCCAGCTCTGACCCTGCCAGCGCACCCTGCCCTCCCCGCCGGCCTCGAAACCACTGAGCACCTGGGCCTGATCGGCGGCGTGGGACACCGGAATGGTCCGCTCCCGGCGCCGCTGGGACCAGCGCTGCAGCCCCAGGAGCAGCACGCCGGTGAGCAGGATGAACAGCAGCAGCTGAACGGCTGCCGGCAAGGGCAGCAGAGCCGTTGCGAGTGACACGGTGAGGGCTGCCAGGGCGCCGGCAAGCAGTCCCTCGAATTCCGCCCCCAGGGCCTCGAGCAGCAGCAGCGTGAGCCCCACCACCAGCCAGATCAGCGCAGCGACAGCCATGGCCGGAGACGGGGGGACGCGTGGTGGTGCTCCTCCATGCTGCCTAGCCTGAGGGGGTGCCGTCGATTCCGGCCTTCACCGGCCGTTGCTGCCCATGGATGCCCTGTTCGGTCTGCCCGCCCTGGTGGTGATGGCGTTTCTGGGCATCAACAGCGTCAAGGTCACCAGCGGCGGCCAGTCGCGGCTGGTGGAGCGGCTCGGCAAGTACGACCGCCAGCTGCAGCCGGGGCTGTCGTTCGTGCTGCCTGTGGTGGAGAAGGTGGTGAGCCACGAGTCGCTCAAGGAGCGGGTGCTCGACATCCCGCCCCAGCAGTGCATCACCCGCGACAACGTGGCGATCGAGGTGGATGCGGTGGTGTACTGGCAGCTGCTGGAGCACGCCCGCGCCTATTACGCGGTCGACAACCTGCAGGCGGCGATGGTGAACCTGGTGCTCACCCAGATCCGCGCCGAGATGGGCAAGCTCGACCTCGACCAGACGTTCACCACTCGCAATGAGGTGAATGAGGTGCTCCTCAAGGAGCTCGATCAGGCCACCGATCCCTGGGGGGTCAAGGTGACCCGGGTGGAGCTGCGCGACATCCACCCCTCCCCCGGCGTGCAGCAGGCGATGGAGCAGCAGATGACCGCCGAGCGCGAGAAGAGGGCGGCGATCCTGCGCTCCGAGGGGGAGAAGGAATCCCAGCTCAACGCCGCCAAGGGCAGGGCCGAAGCCCTGGTGCTCGATGCCAAGGCCAAACAGGAGGCCCTGGTGCTGGAGGCCCAGGCCCAGGCGCAGCAGCAGGCCCTGCTGGCCGAGGCCCGTGCCGAAGCCGCCACCCGGCTGGCGGAGGCGATGCAGGCCAATCCGGAGGCTTCCGAGGCGATCCGGCTGCTGCTGGCCCGCGACTGGATGGCCATGGGCGAGGCGATGGCCCAGGCGCCCGGCGGCAGCGTGCTGATGGTGGATCCCCAGAGCCCGGCCAGCCTGCTGGCGGCCCTGAGGGGGATGCAGAAGCCCGCGGGCTGAGCGGGATGGGCTTCCAGATGGCAGCGGCGGGCCTGGCTACTGCTGCTGCTGACGGATCTGCTGCTTCTGTTGTGACTGCCAGCGCGCGAACAGATCGGGGCGCCGCTCGCGGGTGCGCTGCTGCTGCTGCTCGAAGCGCCAGCGGGCGACGGCGCCGTGATCACCGCTGCGCAGCACCTCCGGCACCGCCATGCCCCGGAACTCCGCCGGCCGGGTGTAGTGGGGATGCTCCAGCAGCAGGGCGCTGTGGCTCTCCTCCTCCACACAGGCCTGGGTGCCCACCGTGCCCGGCAGCAGCCGCACCACGCCGTTGATCACCGCCGCCGCCGGCAGCTCGCCGCCGGTGAGCACGAAATCGCCGATCGACACCTCCTCGTCGGCAAGGCTGCGGATGCGCTCGTCAAAGCCCTCGTAGTGGCCGCAGAGCAGCACCAGCTGGTCGTAGCCGCTGGCCCAGCGGCGCAGGTCGGCCTGGTGCAACGGCGCGCCCTGGGGTGACATCAGCAGCACACGGCGCCGCGGCAGCACCGGAATCGCCTCCACCGCCGCGAACACCGGCTCGGGCTTGAGCACCATGCCGGCGCCGCCGCCGTAGGGCTCGTCGTCCACCTTGCGGTAGCGGTCGCTTGCGAAGTCGCGCGGGTTGTGGGTGTGCAGCTCGGCGATGCCGCTCTGAAAGGCCCGGCCGATCACCCCGAGGTCCAGCAGGGGCTTCATGGCCTCGGGGGCCAGGGTCACCACATCGAGACGCATGGCTGTTGCATCGAGGCGCATGGCTGTCGCATCAAGGCGCATGGCTGTCGCCGTCGCCTCAGGCGTCCGAGGGAGCCGGCCGGCTCACCCGGCGGATCTCGGAGCTGAAGCTGGCCCGGCCCGGGCTGCCGTCGGCGCGGTGCTCCAGCGTCGAGCGCAGGCGCAGGTTGGGCTTTATGAACCAGATGCGCTCGCGCAGCTCGCGCCGGTCGTCGGCGATCACCAGCTCCAGGCTGCCATCCGGCCACAGCTGCCAGGTGCCGCAGCGCCCACCGCTGTGAAAGCTGCCGTCGGCGGCGAACAGCAGCCGGCTGGAGGGCTCCCCCGTCGGCCCCACCTGCAGGCCGCCCGGGGTGTCGGCCGCCGTCGGTTCCAGGTAGGCCACCACCAGTTCGCCCCGCTCACTGGTGTGCCACTCGTCCCCCTCGTCCCCGTTGCCGGTGGCCTGCGCGAGTGCGAAACGGCTGCGCAGGCTCATCCACTCGCCGGCGCAGAAGCGCAGAAAGGCCTCGATCGAGTCGGGCGGGAAGGAGCTGAGGGGTTCGGGAGCCTGGGTCATCGTGAGATTCTCTCAGCCGCTTCAGCCATCCCGATAGCCAAGTTCGGCCAGACGGGCCGCACTGCGCCGCCAGCCGGGCACCACCTTCACGAACAGCTCCAGGTACACAGGACCGTCCACCAGCTTCTCCATCTGCAGGCGGGCGCCCTGGCCGATCGTGCGCAGCATGCGCCCCCCCTTGCCGATCAGGATGCCCTTCTGGCTGGCGCGCTCCACCACCACCGTGGCCAGCACGGCGGTGCGTGGTCCGTCCTCCACCACCCGCTCGATGCTCACGGCCACCGAGTGGGGCACCTCCTCGCGGGTGTGGCTGAGCACCTGCTCGCGGATCAGTTCCGCCATCAGCAACTGCTCCGGCTGGTCGCTCACTGCGTCCGCCGGATAGAGCTGGCCGCCCTCCGGCAGGTCGGCTGCCAGGGCCCCCACCAGGCCGCTGGTGCCCTCCCCGGTGAGGGCGCTCAGCCGGTGCAGGGGCCAGTCCAGCGGCGGCTGCTCCCCTTCCCCCTGCAGCATCCGCTGATAGCTGGCGGCCAGGTCCTCGGCCTGCTCCGGGGGCACCTGGTCCCACTTGTTGAGGGCCACGTGCACCGGCCGGCGGCAGTGGCGCAGCAGGTCGACGATGAAGCCGTCGCCCCGGCCGGCGCTCTGGCTGCCATCCACCAGCAGCAGCACCACGTCCACGTCGCCGATGGCGCTGCGGGCCGCCTTCACCAGCCGTTCCCCCAGCAGGTGATGGGGCTTGTGGATGCCGGGGGTGTCCAGCAGCACCAGTTGGGCCGCGGGGGTGGTGAGGATGGCGCGCAGGCGGTGGCGGGTGGTCTGGGCCACCGGTGAGGTGATCGCCACCTTCTGGCCCACCAGCTGGTTGAGCAGGGTGCTCTTGCCCACGTTGGGCCGGCCGATCAGGGCTACGAAGCCGGAGCGGAAGGGGCCCGCAGCGCCGCTTCCCCCGGCATCACCGCCGGCCAGCAGCCGCGCCGATTCGGCGGGGTCGGGGATCGGCAGGGTGGTGCCGACATCCGCGGCGGGGATGGCCAGGCGGCCAGGCCCGTTGGCGCTGTCGGGCGGGCTGGCGGCGCTGGAGGGTTGCGGGTCCATAACCTCAACACTGCCAGTCCGGTGATCCCAGCGCTGCGAGCCATGACCAGCACCCCCCTCGAACCCACCTTCCAGCAGGCCATGGAGATCACCGCCCAGTGGCTGGGGCTGTGGGAGAACGGCGAACTCAGCGATGAGGTGCTGGCGGACCGCGTCGCCGAGCTGGTGGCCAGCCGGGACGGCGGCCGCGGCTTCTTCGTGGTGAGCCTGGCCGGTGACTGTCCGCTGATGGACCGGCTGCCCGAGCCCCTGGTGCTCCAGCTGCGGGCCGCTGGCGCGGGCGTGGTGGATCTCACCGCACGCAACCTGGCCATGAGCACGGCCATGGTCCTGCACCATCAGCGCGCCGGTGACGCTGGCCAGCAGGCGGGATCTGAGCGGGTGCGGCTGCGCTGCACCGAGCTGCTGCGCCTGCTCGAGCCCGTCGCCGTGAAGGACCGGCTGGAACGGCTCCTGGCGGCCGCTGGCGACGGGGAGGGTGACGACGTGGCCTTCCTGCAGCGCTGGGGCTACGACGCCGAGCAGCGGGCGGCGATCGCGGCCGCCATCGAAGCCGTGGCGGACTGAGGCTCGGCGGGGAGCGGGTGCTGCTGGCAGTGCTGGCAGCAGGTGGTTGTGGCCCCGGAACCGGTGGCGGCCCGACGCGGCTGCCCTGAGATCAGGCCTTCTACCGACAAAAACAGGTTCTGTACATGCTGTACAGAACCTGAAAGGTCTGGAATCAGACTCTGAATCGCGCTGATCGGAGAATCGCGCTGATCGGAATCAGACGGGGATGATCACTCGCGGCGGCCACCACCCTGCAGGGCGATGATCAGGCGCAGGATGAAGATGAACAGGTTGATGTAGGTGAGATACATTCCCAGCGCCCCGGCCAGGTATTGCTCGTCGTTGTAGGTGCGGGGCATCGTGTAGAAGTCCACGAAGGCCGCGCCGACGAACAGGATGGTGCCGAAGCCGGCGATCAGCAGCTCCAGACCCGTGCCGCCGAACATGCCCGGCACGAAGATGCTGCCCACGATCTGCACCACCATGGCGATCAGCAGGCCGATGATGCCGAGCCCCACCACGCCGGTGAGGGCCTGCCCGACGCTGTCGCTCATTCGCCGGCCCATGACCGAGGCCACCACGAAGGTGATGCCGGTGGCCAGGGTTGCGGTGCCGATGGCACCCACCCCAGCCACGCTGAGGGCGTAGGCGACGATGCCGCTGAGGGTGAAGCCGGTGATCAGGCTGTAGGTGGCCAGCAGCGGCAGGGCGGAGCTGTTGTTGCCCTTCATGGCCACGTTCTGGGCCACGAAGAAGAGGATGAAGTTGCCGATCAGGGCCACCCAGAACAGGGGCATGAACAGCGCGGGGCTGCTGGCCATCAGGGTGAGGCCGCCCAGCACCCCGCCGGCGGTGAGCACCATGCCTCCGCCCACGTAGGGCAGGGCCTTGTTGACGACGTTGGGCCCCACCAGGGCGCTTGACTGCGCCTCGCGGATGGCCTCCTGGAAATTGCTGCTGGCCGGCATGGGGCCTCAGAACCGAGAACTCCGCCCATCCTGCCAGTGCCGGAGCGGGCGTGGCGGAGGCTGTGCTCCTCACCGTGGTGCGGATCTCCCCCTTCAGCGTCTCCCCCTTCAGCGCGGCCGGGCGGGGCCGGCCGAGAGGCGTCTGTCGCGTTGCTCGTAGGCGCTCACCAGGCGCTGCACCAGCGGGTGGCGCACCACATCGGCGGCACTGAGGTGGCAGATCGCCACCCCCTCCACGCCATCGAGCACCTGGGCTGCTTCGGCCAGCCCGCTGGGCACTCCCGGCGGCAGGTCGGTCTGGCTGGGGTCGCCGGTGACCACCATGCGCGAGTTCTCCCCGAGGCGGGTGAGCACCATGCGCATCTGGGCAGCGGTGGTGTTCTGGGCTTCGTCGAGGATCACGAAGGCATCGGCCAGGGTGCGGCCGCGCATGTAGGCCAGGGGAGCCACCTCGATCACCCCCTTCTCCAGCAGCACGGCGGTGCGCTCCGGGCTCAGCAGGGTGTGCAGGGCGTCATAGAGCGGGCGCAGATAGGGATCCACCTTCTGCTGCAGGTCGCCTGGCAGGAAGCCCAGACGCTCGCCGGCCTCCACCGCCGGCCGGGTGAGGATCAGCCGCTCCACCCGTCGGTCCTGGAGCATGCGCACCGCCAGCACCGTGGCCAGGAAGGTCTTGCCGGTGCCGGCCGGACCCAGGGCCAGGGTGAGGTCGTGGCGCTCCATGGCCTGCACATAGGCCTTCTGGCGCAGGGTGCGTGGCCGCAGCAGCCGGCCGCTCTGGCTGCGGGCCAGCACCAGGTTGCTGAGGTCGCGATGCTCAGCGCCGCGGCCGGTGTCGAGAGCCTGCAGGGCGGTGTTGAGATCCACCTGGCTGATGCTCTGGCCCTCCTGCCAGAGGGGGCGGAGCAGTTCCAGCAGCTCGCAGGCCCGCTGCAGCTGGCTGGGGCGGGCCTGCAGGGAGAGGTCGAGGCCGCGCAGCACCAGGGTGGTGCCTGTCAGGGCCTCCAGCCGCCTCAGGGTGGACTCCCCCTCGCCGGCGAGGGCCAGGGCTGAGGCCTGGGACGGCAGGGAGAGGGTGGTGGAGCTGAGCCCGTCGGACTCGGCCAGGGGCCCGGATGTCAAGCCTCGGCGGGGGCCTCTTCGGCGGCAGCGGTGGCGGCAGCAGCAGCTTCGGCGGCGGCGGCCGCTTCAGCCGCCTTGGCCTCGGCGGCTTCCCTGGCGGCCTGTTTCGCGGCAGCCTCCCGGGCGGCCGACTGCTTCTTCTGACCCACCACCACCGAGGGCCGCACGCTCTTCTCCACCAGGCCGCCGCGCTCCAGCAGGGTCAGCACGGTGTCGGTGGGCTGGGCACCCTGGGCCAGGCGGGCGCGGATGGCCTCGGTGTCGAGGCGGGTTTCCTTGGTGCGGGGGTTGTAGAACCCCAGCTCCTCGAGCGGCCGGCCGTCGCGGCGCGAGGTGCTGTTCACGGCCACCAGGCGGAAGCTCGCTTCCCGCTTCTTGCCAAACCGCTTCAGGCGGAGCTTGATCATCGTGGCCTAGCCGCAAAAGGTGCAAAGAACGACTTTACCTCTCGACCCTTCGTCGGCTCAGAGGTCGCCGAATCCCTTGCGCTTCTTCGCCGGTCTGGGGGCCTTGGCGGCGCCCTTGCCCCGGCCCTGGTGGCTGCCCGCCGGCATGCCGCCCATCCCCGGCATGCCACCCATCCCGGGGAAGCCGCCCATGCCCGGGAAACCCCCGCCCATCCCGGGCATGCCCGGCATGCCGCCCCCCTGGCTCATCTGCTTCATGAAGCCGCGCATCTTCTGAAAGTCGGCCAGCACCTTGTCCACGTCGGCGGGGCTGTGGCCGCTGCCGACGGCGATGCGGCGGCGCCGGGAGGGGGTGGAGGCCAGCAGGTCGGGATTGCGGCGCTCGGCCTCGGTCATCGAGCCGATCATCGCCTCGATCCGTTTGAGCTGCTGCTCCCCCTGCTTGAGCATGCCGTCATCGATCTTGTTCATGCCGGGGATCAGCTTCATCAGGCCCCCCAGGGAGCCCATGCGCTTGATCAGGCGCATCTGCTGGAGGAAATCGGAGAAGTCGAAGGTGGCTTCCTGCAGCTTCTGCTGCATGCGCGCCACGTCAGCCAGCTCCACCTCCTTCTGGGCCTTCTCCACCAGGGTGAGCACATCGCCCATGCCGAGGATGCGGCTGGCCATCCGCTCGGGGTGGAAGGGCTGCAGCGCCTCCACCTTCTCGCCGGTGCCGATGAACTTGATCGGCGCGCCGCTCACCTTGCGGATCGAGAGGGCCGCGCCGCCGCGGGAGTCGCCGTCGAGCTTGGTGAGCACGGCCCCGGTGATGCCCACCTGGTCGTGAAAGGCGCGGGTGAGTTCGGCCGCCTCCTGGCCGATCATCGAATCCACCACCAGCAGCACCTCGTCGGGCTGGCAGGCCTCGCGGATCCGCACCATCTCCTCCATCATCGACTGGTCGATCTGGAGGCGGCCGGCGGTGTCCACCAGCACCGTGTCGAAGCCCTCGGCCCTGGCCTTCTCGATCCCGGCGGCGGCGATGTCTTCCGGCTTGGCCGCGGTGCCGAGGCTGAACACCTCCACGCCGATCTGACCGCCCAGGGTCTGCAGCTGCTCGATGGCCGCCGGGCGGTAGACGTCCGCCGCCACCAGCAGTGCCTTGCGCCCTTTCTCCCTGAGGTGCAGGCCCAGCTTGGCGGTGGCGGTGGTCTTGCCGGCCCCCTGCAGGCCGGCCATCAGCACCACGGCCGGCTCGCCCGGCCGGCCGCCGGCGGCCAGGGGGGCGTTCTCGCCGCCCATGGTGTCCACGAGCTGCTCGTGCACCACCTGGATGAACTTCTGATCCGGGCTGATGCCGCGCACCACCTCCGCGCCGAGGGCCTTCCTGCGCACCTCGTCGACAAACTCCTTCACCACCGGCAGGCTCACGTCGGCCTCCAGCAGGGCGCGGCGCACGTCCCTGAGGGCGCCCTCGATGTTGGTTTCGCTGATGCTGGCCTGACCCCTCAGGCCCTTGACCGCATCCTCGAACCGCTGGGAGAGCTCATCGAACATGGCGTGGCGGCCGCGGTGTTGGAGCCGATCGTAAAAACCTGGGGGCAGAGGCCATGCCGCCGCCGGCTGAAATGGCCCGTCAGCTGGCCCGCTCGAAGCTCACCAGCCGCCAGGTGCCGTCGTCACGGCTGAACACGTAGCGGTTGCGCAGGGTGAGGTTGCTGGGCTTGCCCACCACCTTCCCGTCGCCATCGAGACGTTCGCCGCGGTAGCGGATGGTGACCACGGCGGCCATGCGCTGGGGGCTGTTCGCCTCAAGCCGGAAGTCCTCGACGCTGGCATCGATGCGCTGGGTCTGGTTGCGGGCCTGGTCGGCCCGGCGCTCGCTCTGGAGCAGGCGCAGCTGGGGTGTCTGGGCCAGATCCTCCAGGGAGGCCGGCGTGTCCTTGCCGGCCAGCACCGTGGCCTTGGCGGCCAGCCAGCTCTCCAGCAGGGTCTGGATCTGCGCGGCGGTGGGCTGGTCGCTGCGCAGCGGAGCCGCGGCGGCCTCGGGCCTGGCCGCACTCTCGGGTTTCTGAGGGGTTTGAGGCTTGTCGGCGCCGGTGGCCGCCGCCGGTGCCCCCGGTGCAGGAGATCCCGGGGCCTTGCCCTCGCCCTTGCCCGCACCTGGGGTCTTGCCGGTGGTGGCGTTGCCGGTGGTGGCGGGCTCGACGCTCACCGGCGCCGGACGAGGCCGCAGCAGGGACACCAGGCCGACGGCCACCAGCAGCGCGGCCAGGGTGCCGCCGGCCAGCAGGAGCATTCGTCGCCAGCGAAGGGCCAGGGGTGCCGCTGGAGCCTGCTCCTCCTCGTCGCCGTCGGCGTACTCATCCTCGGCCTCCTCATCGCCCAGGGGGCCCAGACCCAGCAGGGCCTGGGCTCCGGGCAGCGCGGCGCCCGCCAGGCCGAAGGGGGAGCGCAGGCCGCCGGCGATGGCGGCAGCGCTGCCGCTGGGCGTGAACACCTGGTCGGAGCTGGCATCGGCCTCCAGGCCGTCGAGATAGGCCTGCACGTCGCGGTCGGCGAAGTAGGCCTCCAGGTCGGGGTCGGCCTCCAGGTCGCGGTAGCCGGGCAGCACATCGCGGGCCAGCCACTGGCGGCAATAGGCGCACACCTGGGCCAGGGGATCGCTGCTCTGGCGTCTGGCCCACTCCAGCAGCTCCTCGCTGGCGTTGCCGGCGAACAGGGCTTCGGCGCTGTCCGCCTGGCCCAGCAGGAGGTGCAGGCAGGCCAGCAGCGGGCGCAGTTCCGCCTGGCCCCGGGCCAGCAGCCGGTCCCGGGCCGAGCCGATCCGCTCCGGTTTGCGCTGGGCGAAGCCCGAGGCGGTGAGGGCCGTCATGGCCAGAAAGTCGGCCCGGCTGGAGCGGGACGCCCAGCGCTCGAACAGATCGATCTGTTCCTGCACCGTGAGGTACTGCCGGATCTGGCGGAAGAAGGCCTGAAACTCCTCCGGGCTGAGATCGGCGGGGCTGGATCCGGGATCGCCCTCGCTCTCGAGCCAGCCATCCAGCCCGCCCCGCTCCTGCACCAGGTCCTCCAGCAGGGTCAGACCTTCGCTGCGTTCCTGGGCGGCGCCCAGGTCCCGGCTGAGCAGATCGAGGATGCGGTACGGCCGCAGCACCCGGCGTTCGTCGGCCAGTTGCTGGCGCAGCTCCAACTGCTGCCCCGTTCGCTGCAGCAGTTGCAGGCCCTGGCTCAGCAGCTGGGCGGCGGCCTCGTAGCGGCGTTCGCCGCGAAGATCCCGGGCCCCCTGCAGGCAGGCCAGCCCCGCCAGCAGGCTGAGATCGGCCTCCCGGCCGCTGCCGAGGGCCGGCGCCTGGGGTGGCTGCAGGGCGCGGCTGGTGCGTTCGAAGCAGTCCAGGGGCAGGCCCGCCTCCAGGAGCAGCAGCAGGCCGGCCACCTCCTTGCTGGCCGGCACGTCCAGGGCGGCCTGCAGGGATTCCCCCTCATCGCTGAGGGCGGTGAGCTCCGATTCGTAATGGGCGCGGCGGTGCGGGTCGCTGAGCAGGTCGGCGCTGTTGTGCAGGAGCTCCTCACGGGCCCTGAGGGTGTCCAGCGTGAAGCCGTGATCGGGGGGACGGTCGATGCGCTGCTGCAGAGTGCGCAGCACGGACTGCAGATCAGAGGTCGGGCTCACGCCGAGCAACCGGAAGTGATCGATCGGCAGGTCCAATCCCCAGGGCCGGCGGGTGACTGACTGTAGTCAGGGTCAACGCTGCTGCCCGGATGGTCACAGCGGACAGTGCCGGTGTGGCCGGACCCCGTAAAGTTCGCCCACCAGAACTGGCTTCTGCTCCTTCAGCCAGGCGAACGGACACGCAGTTTTTTCACGATGACCCAGGCAGACACCAGCCGTGACGCGACCGGCGGGACGCTGAATGCCTCCGGAGCCCCGGGCTGTTCGGCCGAGTCCACCCACGTGGCCGGCCCCCATGCCGAGCGGCTGGAGAATCTCTACCCCGGCACTCCTGCAACCGTCGACCGGGAGCAGGGCCTGGTGCTCTACCGAGACATGGTGCTGGGCCGCCGCTTCGAGGACAAGTGCGCGGAGATGTACTACCGCGGCAAGATGTTCGGCTTCGTGCATCTCTACAACGGCCAGGAGGCCGTGAGTACGGGCGTGATCAAGGCCATGAAGGCCCAGCACGACTGGTTCTGCAGCACCTACCGCGACCACGTGCACGCCCTCAGCTGCGGCGTGCCGGCCCGCGAGGTGATGAGCGAGCTGTTCGGCAAGGAGACAGGCTGCAGCAAGGGCCGCGGCGGTTCGATGCACCTGTTCTCAAGGGAGCACCACCTGCTGGGGGGCTATGCCTTCATCGGTGAGGGCATTCCCGTGGCCCTGGGGGCCGCCTTCACCAGCCGCTACAAGCGCGACGCCCTGGGGGATGCCTCCAGCGATTCCGTCACGGCCGCGTTCTTCGGCGACGGCACCTGCAACATCGGCCAGTTCTACGAGTGCCTGAACATGGCGGCGCTCTGGAAGTTGCCGATCCTGTTCGTGGTCGAGAACAACAAGTGGGCCATCGGCATGGACCACAACCGCGCCACCAGCGATCCGGAGATCTGGCGCAAGGCCGCCGCCTTCGGCATCCCCGGCGAGGAGGTGGACGGCATGGATGTGCTGGCCGTGCGCGCCGCCGCTCAGCGGGCCATCGAGCGTGCCCGTGCCGGCGAGGGCCCCACCCTGCTGGAGTGCCTCACCTACCGCTACCGCGGCCATTCCCTGGCCGACCCCGACGAACTGCGCGCGCAGGCCGAGAAGGAGTTCTGGGCCCAGCGCGACCCGATCAAGGGTCTGGCCGCCCATCTCATCGATCAGAACCTGGCCAGCGGCGACGAACTCAAGGCCATCGACAAGGAGATCGACGCCGAGGTGGCCGAGGCCGTGGAGTTCGCGCTCGCCGCTCCGGAACCCAGCGGCGAGGAGCTCACCCGCTACATCTGGGCCGAGGACTGACCCCGGGGCCGATCAGAGTCCGTGCAGGCGGGCCTGCTCCGCCGCGGCCCGGAACACCAGGGCGTGCCGCGCCACCAGGCTGTGCGGTTCGTCGTAGCCGCCGCCGATCACGGTGGCCACCGGCACCCCGCGCCGCAGGCAGGCATCCAGCACCAGGTGATCCCGTCGGAGCAGGCCGGCGGTGCTCAGGGCCAGCCGGCCGAGGCGGTCGTGGCGGTGCGGGTCGACGCCCGCGTTGTACAGCACCAGCTGGGGCTGCACGCGCTCCAGCAGCTCGGGAATCAGGTCGCCGATGGTGGCGATGTAGGCGTCGTCCTCGAGGCCGTCCGCCAGGGCCACGTCCAGATCGCTGCGGGCCTTGCGCAGGGGAAAGTTGCTGGCGCAGTGCACGGAGAGGGTGAACACCCGCGGCTCGCCGGCGAAGATCGCCGCGGTGGCGTCGCCCTGATGCACATCCAGGTCGATCACCAGCACCTGCCGCACCGCTCCCTCCTGCAGCAGCACCCGGGCGGCCACCGCCACGTCGTTGAAGATGCAGAAGCCGCTGCCGGTTTCGGCGAAGGCATGGTGGGTGCCGCCGGCCAGGTGACAGGCCAGGCCGTGGCGCAGGGCAAGCCGCGCCGTGAGCACGGTGCCACCCACCGAAAGCCAGGTGCGGCGCACCAGCGGCCCAGTGGCCGGCAGGCCGATCTGCCGCTGCGCCCGCTCACCGAGCTCTCCCCGGCAGAAAGCCTGGTGATAGCGGCGGGGATGCACCAGCTCCAGCCAGCGGCGGGGGGCCGGCAGGGGTTGGTGCAGCTGGGCCGGCCTGGCCAGATCATGCTCCTGGAGCCACTGGTGCAGCAGCCGGAACTTCGCCATCGGGAAGCGATGGCTACTGGGCAGCGGGGCCGAATAGGCCGGGTGGTAGACGAGGGGAGGCCGCAGCGGGCGGAGGCTCAGAGCGTGCTGGGCATTCTGCGGGTGAGATTGCGCAGCTTGCGCAGGGCCTTGAGCTCCACCTGCCGCACCCGCTCCCGCGACACGTCCAGCTGGCGGCCGATCTCGGCGAGGGTGTGGCGCTCCTGGCCCTCGAGCCCGAAGCGCAGTTCCAGAACCTGTCGCTCCTGATCGCTGAGGTGGGTGAGCCAGCGGCTCAGCTGCTCGTGGTGCATTCCCCGCTCCACCCGGTCGAGCGGCTCCTCCACGGTGGTGTCGGCGATCAGATCGCCCAGGAAGCTGCGGCCCTCGTCGCCGTTCACCGGCGCGTCCAGGCTGGAGGTGGTGAGGGCCTGACGCAGCAGGCCGTCGAGTTCGGTGACCGGCATTTCCATGGCCTCGGCGATCTCGCTGCGGCTCGGCATGGAGCCCAGCTTGTGGGCCAGGTCGAGACTCACCTTGCGGATGGCACTGAGCCGCTCGGCCAGATGCACCGGCAGGCGGATGGTGCGCGACTGGCAGGCGATCGCCCGGGTCATGCTCTGGCGGATCCACCAGAAGGCGTAGGTGGAGAACTTGTAACCACGCGTGGGATCGAATTTCTCCACCGCCCGCTCCAGGCCCAGCGAGCCCTCCTGAATCAGATCCAGCAGTTCCAGTCCCTTGCCCTGGTATTTCTTGGCCACGCTCACCACCAGGCGCAGGTTGGCCTTCATCATGCGCTGCTTGGCGCGCTGACCGATGCGCAGCACCTTGCGCTGCTGAATGCTGATCTCGCTTGCTGTGGTGTCGCTGGATGCGGGGGTACCGGAGCTGCTGGATGGGTGCACAGTCGGGGCCCCGGGGCTACTGTGCAGACCAGAAGGTTCGGCCGATTTGTGATCGTCCAGCAGCCGCATCATGGCCTGAACCTGGTTGCCGAGTTCGATCTCCTCTGCGGGCGTGAGCAGCGGTTCGCGACCGATGCTGGCGAGATACCAGCTCACCGGATCACTGCTGCGCCGCCGCTGGCCCTCATTCGTGCGCCCTTCGTTCGTCCGCCCTTCGCTCGTCCGCAGGCTGGAGGCAGGCATCGCTGGACAGGACGTGGCCCATAACTATCCGGCAGGCTTTTCTGTTGCAATGGTGTTTTCAGTAACCCTTCAGGTTTTACTTGTAAAACCACACAGAAGCGTCCTCCAGGCAGCGGGCGACTGCCTGGGGTGAGGCACCGCCGGCACCACGCTCCTGCAGCCGCAGGCCGGCGCCGGCATGGGCCAGGCAGGCCGCCGCCAGCAAGGCATCCCCGGGATCCTGGCCCGCCGCCAGGGCCATGGCGCCCAGAGCCGCGGCATACCCGGCCAGCACATCCCCCAGACC
>JBATEO010000155.1:0-14843 GCA_049664045.1 Prochlorococcaceae cyanobacterium | reverse complement strand
CCGGGCACCACGCCGCCGGCCTGCCGCTGGACGAGCGGCTGCTGGTTGGCTTGCGCCGGCGGGAGGGGGTGGCGCTGCCGGCGTTGCTGACGGCCGCCGGTTTCGCCCCGCCCGAGCGGGAGCAGGCCCTGGCCGGGCTGCGCCTGAGGCTGGCGCCCTGGCTGACGGACGGCCTGCTGCTGGAGGACGGTCCGCGCTGGCGGCTGGCCGATCCGGCCGGCCTGGCCCTCAGCAATGGGGTGCTGCGGGAGTTGCTGAACTGGTGGAGTGAGCGGGCTGCTGCAGGGCGGAGATCCAGTGGCGCAGCGCCTCCACCGCCTGAGCACGCCCAGGTAGCAGGGGCGGGCTGAAGGGGGGCTGGCTGGCCGTGAGCCCCAGCAGATCGGCCGTCACGCGCACCTGGCCGTCGCAGGCGTCGCCGGCGCCGATGCCGATCACTGGAATCTGCAGCCGCGCGCTCAGCTGAGCGGCCAGCTCATCCGGCACATGCTCCAGCACCAGCGCGAAGCAGCCAGCCGCCTCAAGGGCCCCGGCGTTGCGGCTGAGCCGCCGCCGGCTGGCCGCGTCGCTGCCCTGGCGGCGGTAGCCCAGGCGGTGCACCGACTGGGGCGTGAGGCCGATGTGCCCCATCACCGGAATGCCGCTGCGCACCATCCGGTCGATCACCGCCAGGGTCTCCGGCTCGGCGCCCTCCAGCTTCACCGCCGCTGCCGGCGTCTCCTTGAGCACCCGTCCGGCCGCGGTCATGGCCGCGTCGCTGCCGCACTGGTAGCTCAGGAAGGGCAGATCACAGATGAGCAGGGGTTCCTGCCCGGTCGCGCAGACGCTGGCCAGCCCCCGTGCCGCGGCCCGGCAGTGGTGAATCATCTCCTCGAGGGTCACCGGCAGGGTGGTGGGGTGACCCAGCACCACCATCGCCAGGGAATCGCCCACCAGCACCGCATCGGCGCCGGCTTCGGCCACCAGTGCCGCCGAGAGCGCGTCCCAGGCGGTGAGCACGGTGATCGGCCGGCCGTCCTGCTTGCGTCGCATCAGATCCGCGGGGCGCAGGGGCACGGAGAGAGGATCGGAGAAGGGTTATTGCTAGCATCGAGCCGACTCGGACCCACGCGGCCCTGACGCCCAAACCTGGTCAGGACCGGAAGGGAGCAGCCACACGGGATGCTCAGAGCAGGCGTGGACTCCGGGTCACCCTTTTCTTACAAGCTGTCTTCAGACGGCTCAGGAGTCGCCCGACTGGCGGGCCTGGCGGTTGAGCAGGAACGGCGGGATCATGGCGCCGCGCTCCTCCCGCTCGGGCGGGGGAGGGGGAATCGCCCCCTGCAGCAGGGTGGCATCGGTGAAGCTCATTGCTGGCCGTTCGTGGCGGTAGGGAGCGCCGCTGTCGAAGCCGGTGGCGATCACGGTGACGTGGATCTCACCCTCGAGCCGCTCGTCCACCACCGCCCCGACGATGATGTTGGCGTCAGGGTCCACCACCTCATAGATCACCTCCGATGCGGTGGTCATGTCCTCGAGGGTCATGTCCTTGCCGCCGCTGATGTTGATCACCACACCCTTGGAGCCGTCGATGCGGGCCGACTCCAGCAGCGGGCTGGTCATGGCGGCCTGGGCGGCCTCGCTGGCACGGCTGCGGCCCGAACCCACGCCGATGCCCAGCAGGGCCGTGCCGGCGTCGGACATCACCGAACGCACGTCGGCGAAGTCGACGTTCACCAGCCCGGGGCGCACGATGATGTCGCTGATGCCCTTCACGCCCATGCGCAGCACGTCGTCGGCGGCGCGGAAGGCTTCGTTCAGAGGAGCTCCGGCGATGGCGTCGCGCAGCCGGTCGTTGGGGATCACGATCAGGGTGTCCACGTGCTCGGCCAGGCGGGCGATGCCCTCCTCGGCCTGGCGCTGACGCTTGCGGCCCTCGAAGCTGAACGGCTTGGTGACGATGCCCACCGTGAGGGCGCCCACCTCCTTGGCCACCTCGGCGAGGATCGGCGCCGCCCCGGTGCCGGTGCCGCCGCCCATGCCGGCGGCGATGAACACCAGATCGGCACCCTGGAGGGATTCCTGTAGTTCGGCGCGGGATTCCTCGGCCGCCTTCTGGCCGATCACCGGATTGCCGCCGGCACCCAGCCCCCGGGTGAGCATCTGGCCCAGCTGGGTGCGGTGCTGGGCCGCCGACTGCAGCAGGGCCTGGGCATCGGTGTTCAGCACCCGGTAGCCCACGCCCTGCAGGTCGGACGCGATCATGCGGTTCACGGCGTTGCTGCCGCCGCCACCCACCCCGATCACCTCGATCCGAGCCGTCTGGCTGGGGACGATGCCTGGGGCTTGGGGGGGGCTGGAAGTCATGTCGGGAGGATGTGGGGAAGCTCCGTTGACAGAAGCGGGATCAGCGCCGTTGGAGAGATGACGTCCCGCCACCGTGCTGGGATCGCGATT
This sequence comes from Prochlorococcaceae cyanobacterium, assembly GCA_049664045.1. Taxonomy (GTDB): domain Bacteria; phylum Cyanobacteriota; class Cyanobacteriia; order PCC-6307; family Cyanobiaceae; genus NIES-981. Next base: position 12,407 of record JBATEO010000155.1, on the reverse strand, counting down.
GGTCTCGCTGAGATCCTCGTGCCTGTTGGACTGAGCGTGCATCCTCTCGACGACCGAGGCGGCTGAATCAGGGAAGTTTCACACAATCCCCCGTGTTGTGGGTCCCCGCTGCTCGTTTGCGCACAAGTGCGGTCCTGAGCGGGGGCTCGCACTTGCGCCCAGAGTCCCGTTTCGCGTTTTCAGGCGTCTGCCTCAGGGCCGGGAGCTGGCGGTTGCGGCCGGGGCCGGTGCCGCCACGGCCAGTTCCGGCTGTTCCGGCTCGCTGAGGTCGATGGCCTTGAGGGTGCGGCCCTGCAACTGGGCGGGAAGGGATTCGATCAGGTGCTCCAGCACCTCGAGGCGGCGTTCCAGTCGCTCATCCCGGGGTCCCAGGCGCACGCTGCCCAGGCGCGCGCTCTGCACCCACAGGCTGCCGTCGGGTTCGAAGCGGATCTGGCGCAGATCGGTGCTAACAGTCTCGCTGTGCTCCATCACCATCCGCAGGGCCGCCCGGTGGCGTTCCTGCCAGCCCAGCACCACCAGCGGCTCCTTGGTTGGGCTGATCAACCCTCGTCCCTGGGTCGCACTCATCCAGTGCCCCTGCCGGTCGACGTATCCCTGTTCCGGTCCCTGCGGTCCCCGCCTCTGGGCCCGGGCCACGGGCTGGCGATCCACCAGGGTCACCCGCAGTCTGGGAGGGGCCATCCAGCGGCTCACCCGCACGTCCTCCACCGGCAACTCCTGCTTCAGGCTGGCGGCCAGCCGCTGGGGTTCGAGGCTGAGCAGGGGCTGGGGAAAACGCAGGTCGGCCGCGCTGATCACCTGCTCCCGCCCCACATGGCTGCTGCCTTCCACCTGCACCTGCTCGGCGCTCCTGAGGGTCCAGCCATACCGCAGCAGCAGGGCGCCCAGGCCGGCACTCAGGCCCAGCAGCACCAGCATCCGCCAGGCGTTGCGCAGGCGCTCGTGGCGCCGCTGCAGGCGCAGCTGGCGCCGTCGCTCCACACCCGGTGGCAGGGGGTGGGCCTGGCTCACAGCTCGCAACGGGAGCGGGCCATCAGCTCCCCCATCCAGCGCCGGGCGCGTTCGGCGTCGGAGAAAGGCAGATCCTTCTGGTCACCGCCGCCCACCAGCCGCAGACGGCAGGCGCCCTGGGCCTCCTCGGTGAGAGGCGCCTCCCCCGAGCCCAGGGCGAGCAGCTCCACGAGCTCCAGCTGCTTGATCACGAAGTTGTCCTCGACCTGCAGCCGGCCGGCCTCGAAGCGGCTCCAGCTGAGCACCCCGTCCACAAGCCGGGCCGCTCCGCAGCCGTCGAGCTTGGCCAGCTCCGAGCCTTCGGCCCATTCCCGGAACAGGTGCTGCCGCCTGCGCTCGAGCCAGCCCAGGGCCGTGAGCAGCACGAACACCAGCAGCAGCGGCAGCCACAGCAGTCCGCGACTCATCGCCCCAGATCTCCGGTGAGGAGGGTGTGGCGGCATTCTCCCGCCGCCTGCACCAGTTCGTGCACGAGTGCATCGAGTGCAACACCACTGGCCAGCCAGAGCATCGGGTACATGCTCTGGCTGGTGAATCCAGGCAGGGTGTTGATCTCGTTCAGCCAGAGCTGGCCGCTGGCCTCGTCGTAGAAGAAATCCACCCGCGCCAGCCCCTGGGCGTTCACCGCCTCGCAGGCCTGGATGGCCATGGCCCGGGCCCGTTCGGCGACCGCCTCAGGCACCACGGCGGGGATCACGGTGTGGCTTCTGCCCTCGCTGTACTTGGTGTCGTAGTCGTACCAGTCGGCGTCGAAGCAGATCTCGCCCAGCACAGAGGCCTGCAATGGGGCGGCGCCCCCGCCCTTGACGGCGCACTCCAGCTCCCGGGCCGTCACCCCCTGCTCCACCACGATGCGGGGATCGAGGGCGGCCGCTGCGCGCAGGCCGGCCAGCAGCTCGGCGCGATCGGTGGCCTTGCTGATCCCCACCGAGGATCCCAGGTTGGCGGGCTTGACGAAGCATGGGTAGCCCAGCTGCCGCTCCAGGCGATCGAGCAGGGCGAGCGGTTCACCGCCCGGTTCAGGGTCCATCTCGCTGGCGCTGACGCAGGCATAGGGCACCTGGGGCAGGCCGGCGGCGGCGAAGGCGGCCTTCATGGCCTGCTTGTCCATGCCCACCGCCGAGCCCAGCACTCCGGAGCCCACGAACGGCACCCGCATCAAGGTGAACAGACCCTGGATGGTGCCGTCCTCGCCGTTGGGGCCGTGCAGCACCGGAAACCACACGTCCATCTCCAGGGCGCCGGCGGGAAGGGCGCGGAAGCCGGGCCCCGCCGGAGGGGCTGTGGGGTGGCCAAGGGCCTGCTGGAGCTGCTCGGCGCTGGCCGGGGCGCCCTGGCCCAGCACCGCATCAGCCAGCTCCGGGCCCCACCAGCGGCCCTCAGGGTCGATGTAATAGCAGTGCACCACATAGCGCTGGGCATTCGCTGCCTGCCGCAGCCCCTGGTGCACGGTGGCGGCCGAGCGGATCGAGATGGCGTGCTCGCCCGAAGCCCCGCCGAACACCAGGCCGACGTGAACCGGAGCGGCGCAGACCGGAGCGGGATCAGTCACGGCGGAGCTGGCGGCAGGAGGCATCGGCGGGCTGAGGGACGCAGCCCACGGGCGCGACAGACGGTTGCCGCCGCCGCTCTGGGCTGGAACTCAGGCCAGTGTGCCGCTCAGGGAGAAGGCGCGCACCTCATCGATCCGCACATCCACCAGCTCTCCGGGCTGAATCGCCGAGCCGTCGGCCCGCTGGCCGGGGAAGAAGGTGAGCCGGTTGGTGCGGGTGCGGCCCATCACCTGGGCGGGATCCTTGGGATTGGTGCCCTCCGCCAGGATCTGCTCGGTGCGGCCGGCGTAGCGGGCGCTGCGCTCTTTGGCTTTTTGTTCCACCAGGGCGTTGAGCTCGCGCAGGCGCTCCACCTTGACCTCTTCCGGCAGCTGGTCGGGCCAGTCGGCGGCGGGGGTGTTGGGCCGCGGCGAGTAGGCGGCGGTGTTCACCTGGTCGAAGCCGACCTCTTCGATCAGAGCGAGGGTGCGGCGGTACTGGGCATCGGTTTCACCCGGGAAGGCCACGATCACATCGGCGCTGATCGCGGCGTCGGGCATGCGCTCGCGGATGCGCTCGATGATGCGGCGGTAGCGATCCACGGTGTAGCCGCGGGCCATCGCCTTGAGCACGGCGTCGTCGCCACTCTGGAAGGGGATGTGGAAGTGCTCGCACACCTTGGGCAGCTCGGCACAGGCATCAATCAGCCGCTCGGTGAAGTAGCGCGGATGGCTGGTGGCGAAGCGGACCCGCTCGATGCCTTCCACATCATGGACGTGATGGAGGAGATCGGTGAGGGTGTGCCGGCGCCGGCCCTCCGGGGTGATGCCCGGCAGGTCGCGGCCGTAGGCGTCGATGTTCTGGCCCAGCAGGGTGATCTCCTTGAACCCCTGAGCCGCCAACCCCTCCATTTCCAGCTTGATGGCCTCCGGCAGGCGCGACTGCTCCTGGCCGCGCACCGAGGGCACCACGCAGTAGGTGCAGCGCTCGTTGCAGCCGTAGATCACGTTCACCCAGCCGCAGATGGTGCTGTCGCGCCGGGCGGTGGTGATGTCCTCGAGGATGTGGTGCTGCTCGGTGGCCACCACCTGCTGGCCCTGCTCCACCTGGGCCAGCAGCACATCGAGCCGGTTGGCGTGCTGGGGCCCCATCACCAGATCCAGCTCAGGCACGCGCCGCAGCAGCGATTCGCCCTCCTGCTGGGCCACGCAGCCCGCCACCACCAGGGTGAGGTGGGGGTTGGCGCGCTTGCGCTGCGCCTGGCGACCCAGGTAGCTGTACACCTTCTGCTCCGCGTTGTCGCGGATGGTGCAGGTGTTGTAGAGGACGAGGTCGGCTTCGAGCTCGGCGGTGGCTTCGCGGTAGCCCATGGCTTCCAGGATCCCGGCCATGCGCTCGGAATCCGCCTTGTTCATCTGGCAGCCGAAGGTGGTGATCCAGTAGCTGCCGCGCCCCGCCTGGCGTGCCGGGGTGGGGACTGAACCCGGGGAGGTGCCGGGGGCTGCGGAGATGGTGGCTGTCATGCCAACAGTTTCCGCCATCACGGCAGCGGACGGTGTCTGCATCCATGCCAGCGTGAACGGGCCCCACCGCTCGCCTTGGGCTGCCGACACGATGCGCTGCCGCCTGCGACGCTTTGCGCTCACCAAGGCCGTGCCCCTGGCGATCAGCCGCGGCACCACCAGTGCCGCGGAGCACCTGCTCGTGGAGCTCGAGCACGACGGCATCACAGGGCTGGGGGAGACAGGGGGGTTCGACACCGGGCACCGCCGCTATGACACCGCCGCGATCGCCCGGGAGCTGGAGGCGATCGCCCCCCGGCTCGAGGGGCTAGGCCCCGAGCCGCTGCAGCGGCTCGAGCCCCTGCTGGGTGAACTCTCGCCTCCGGCGCGCTGTGGACTCGATCTGGCCCTTCACGACTGGTGGGGCCAGCGGCTGGGGCAGCCGCTGCACCGGCTCTGGAGCCTCGATCCAGGGGCCTGTGTCCCCACCAGCGTCACCCTCGGGCTGGGGGAGCCCGCGGCGGTGCTGGCGCGGCTCGAGCGATGGTGGGAGCAGCTGCCCGCCTCCCGGATCAAGCTCAAGCTGGGCAGTCCCGACGGCATCGACCACGACCGCCGGCTGCTGGAGGTTGTGGCCGCGGCGATTGAACGCCGCCGCCAGGCCACGGGGGGGGCCTGCGAGCTGCAGGTGGATGCCAACGGCGGCTGGGATCTGCCGTCCGCCCTGGCCATGCTCGAGCCCTTGGAGCGGGCAGGGGTGGTGCTGCTGGAGCAGCCGCGGCCACCCCTGGCCGATCCCGAGCGCGACGCCGCCGGCTTCGCCGCCCTCAGGCACCACTGCCCCATGCCCCTGGTGGCCGATGAGAGCTGCTGGGATCTGCACGACCTGCTGCGCCTGGCCCCCCATGTGGATGGCGTCAACATCAAGCTGCTCAAGAGCGGCGGGCTGGCGGAGGCGCTGCTGATGGCCCGCACGGCCCGGCGGCTTGGACTGGGGGTGATGCTGGGCTGTTACTCCGACGGCAGCCTGCTCAACGGCGCCGCCGCCCAGCTGCTGCCGCTGGTGCGCTGGCCCGATCTCGACAGCCACCTCAACCTGCTGGACGATCCCTTCGCCGGTCTGGCGCTGCGCGGCGACACCGTGGTGCCGGCGAGCGCACCGGGCCTGGGGATCACGTGGCGGGCGCGGCCGGCAGCGGGACTGCAAGCGGGGATGGCGGCGTGGGGGCGGCAGGGGGAGCCATGCTGAGGGCCGATCAGCGGGTGGTGCTGCTGCAGCACGGCGGCCTCGCCGACCTCTCCGGGAAGACCGGCCTGGCCATGCTGCGCTACCGCTCCGGCCCCATTGTGGCCGTGGTGGATCCGGCCCATGCCGGCCGTCCGTTGCTGGAGGTCAGCGGCATCGACCGCGCGGTGCCGGTGGTGGGCTCGCTGGCGGAGGCGCTGCCTTTCGAGCCCGAGGTGGCTGTGGTGGGCCTGGCCCCCTCGGGCGGCCGGCTGGCGCCCGAGGTGCGGGCCGATCTGGCGGCGGCGCTGGCGGCCGGACTGAGCGTGGCCAGCGGTCTGCACAGCCGCGTCGGCGACGATCCTGACCTGGCGCCGCTGCGGCGCGATCCGGCCTGGATCTGGGATCTGCGCCGTGAGCCGCCGGCCCTGGCGGTGGCCAGTGGCCGGGCGGCGGGTCTGCCCTGCCGGCGGCTGCTGGCGGTGGGCAGCGACATGGCCGTAGGCAAGATGAGCGCCTGCCTGGAGCTGGCGGCGGCCGCCCGCAGGCAGGGGGTGGAGGCCCGCTTCGTGGGCACCGGCCAGGCCGGCATCCTGATCAGCGGCGCCGGCGTGGCCCTGGATGCGGTGCGCGTCGACTACGCCGCCGGTGCGGTGGAGGCCGCGGTGCTCGAGGCCGGGGCGGGTCTGGGCCCCAGCGGGCTGCTGCTGGTGGAGGGACAGGGCTCCCTGGCCCACCCCGGCTCCAGCGCCACCCTGCCGCTGCTGCGCGGCAGCCAGCCCACCCACCTGCTGCTGGTGCACAGGGCCGGCCAGCGGCACCTCAAGGGGCTGCCGCAGCTGCCGATTCCACCCCTGGAGGAGCTGATCGCCGCGGTGGAAGCCTTGGCGGCCCTGGGCCGTCCCGATGGTCTGCGGCCGCGGGTGCAAGCGGTGGCCCTGAACACCGCCCACCTCGATGCCGGCAGGGCGGTGGCGGCGGTGGCGGAGACGGCCGACAGCACCGGCCTGGCGTGCGCCGATCCGGTGCGCCAGGGCGCTGAGGCTCTGCTGGAGGCGGTGCTGGAGTGAACAGCCGGGTGGGGCTGAGCAAAGGGCGAGCGAGGGGATTCGAACCCCCGAATGGCGGCGCCACAAGCCGCTGCCTTAACCACTTGGCTACGCCCGCCGTGGTCGGTGCCAATGTACCAATGCGTCCGGCAGTCGCTCCCGCTTGCGCTCCGCGGTCCGAGGTCCCTGGCTGGCCGGGTTGCTGCTCACGTCCCTGGCCGCGGCAGGACTGGGCCTGAGCAACCCGACGCCGGCGGCGTTCGAGCGCTTCGCCGCCGCCCATCTGGTGGACCTGATCGAGCGCGAGGTGTGTGAGGGCGACGTGCTGCCGCCGCTGGTGCGGCTGGCGCTGCCCAACTGCGCCGAGCTGGTGCAGGCCCAGAGCATGGCCATCGGCGCCCTGGTGAGCCGCCAGACCCGTCGCTGGAACCTCGGTGTGTGCAGCCTGTACCGCACCGATGTGGGTGGACAGCAGGTGCTGGTGTGGCAGGTGCCCCGTTTCCGCGCCACGGTGCTCGGGGTGGCGGGCCGCTTCCTGGTGCTCCACGCCAGCGTTGACGACGAGGGGCCATGACCAGCGCCCCCGGCCGGCTGCACCTGCGTCTTCCCAGGGCTCTGCTGGATCCGCGGCTCACGGGTCTGCCCGTGGGCCGCAGCGACGGATTGGTGGCCCTGGAGCTGGAGCAGCGCCAGGGCCGGATCACGGCCCTGCGTCCCCTGCCGGTCGGCCCCGGCGGGGAGGGGGCCCCGGCGCTGCCCCTGGCGCTCACCCCCCTGGTGGAGCCCCATGCCCACCTGGACAAGTGCTTCACGGCCGGGGCCTTCCCCAATCCGGAGGGCACCATCGGCGGCGCCCTGGCGGCCAACCGCAGCGAGGACGAGCAGCGCACCTCCGAGCAGGTGCTGACGCGGGGCGAGCGGGCCCTGGAGCGGGCCTGGCGTCACGGTCTGCGGGCCATCCGCAGCCACATCGACAGTGGCGGCGCTGGGGCCCGGCCCAGCTGGGAGGCGCTGCTGGAGCTGCGCAAGCGCTGGAGCGGGCGGGTGGATGTGCAGCTGGTGGCGCTGGTGCCCCTGGCCCACTGGAGCAGCGCCGAGGGGGAGGAGCTGGCGCGCTGGGTGGCGGATCACGGCGGCTGGCTCGGGGGTGTGCTGGGCCCGCCCTACGGGCACCTGCGCTCCGATCGCGATGCACTGGCCACGCTTCTGGGGCTCGCTGAGCGGCTGGGCACCGGGGTGGATCTGCACGTGGATGAGGCTGAGGACCAGCCCGGCAGGGGGGTTGATCTGGTGTGCGCAGTGGCCAGCGACCTGCGCAGCGGCGTGCCGATCACCTGCAGCCACGCCGCCAGCCTCGCCCTGCTGGGGCCGCGGCGGCTGGAGCGGCTGGGGGAGCGCCTGGCGGCGGCCGGCATCGCGGTGGTGGCGCTGCCGCTCACCAACCTCTGGCTGCTGGGCCGGCGGCCGGAGCGCACGCCATGGCTGCGGGTGCAGGCGCCGATCCGCAGCCTGCAGAGGGCCGGGGTGCTGGTGGCGTTGGGGGGCGACAACGTGCAGGATCCCTGGTACCCGGGTGGTGATTTCGACCCGATCGAGCTGCTGCGTCTGGCGCCGCTCACCAGTCATCTCTGGCCGGCCCGGCGCCAGGGGCTGGCTCCGTTCACCACCGCTCCGGCGCGGCTGCTGGGGCTGGAGTGGGACGGGCTGGTGCGCGAGGGCGGGCCCGCCGATCTGGTGCTGCTGGACGCGGACAGCTGGCCGGAGTTGCTGGCGCGCACCCCCCAGCGCCTGGTGCTGCGCGATGGCCGATGTCTGCCGCCACCCGCCCTGCAGCAGCCCGCGGCCCTGCTGCCGGCCGCCAGCATGGGCTGAACCACCCCGCCGCCATGGAACCCGTTGCCAGCGATGTCCGGATCGATGCGCTGGCAGATGATCTGCGGCGGCTGGATCCAGGCCTGAAGCTGGTGACGGCTGCCGAGGCCGGCGAGCTGGAGCGCTTCTCGCGCGACTTCTACGACTACTCGCCAGTGCTGCTGCGGCGCTTTGCCGGCATGCGGGCCCAGCTGGCAGTGCGGGCCACCGGCGTGGAGCAGGTGCGTCTGGTGGCCGCTGCCTGTGCCCGCCACGCCGTTCCCCTCACCGTGCGCGGTGCCGGCACCGGCAACTACGGCCAGTGCGTGCCCCTGGCCGGCGGGGTGGTGCTGGAACTCACCGGACTCAGGCGGCTGCGCCACCTGGACACCGCCAGCGGTGTGATCGAGGTGGAGGCCGGCGCCGTGATGGCCGCCATCGACCAGGAGCTGGCGCCCCATGGCCGCGCCCTGCGGCTGCTGCCCAGCACCTGGCGCAGCGCCACCATCGGCGGCTTCATCGCCGGCGGCTCGGGCGGCATCGGCTCGCTGCGCTGGGGCTTCCTGCGCGACCCCGGCAACCTGCTGGGGCTGGAGGTGGTGACCGTGGAGCCCGAACCGCGGCTGCTGCGCCTGGATGCGGCCGCCAGCGCCCCCCTCAACCACGCCTACGGCACGAACGGCATCATCACCGCGCTGCGCCTGCCCACCACCGAGGCGGTGGCCTGGCAGCAGCTTGTGGTCGGCTTTGACGACTGGGACCGGGCCTTGGCGGCGGCCGCAACCCTCCCCGCCACGGCCCTGCTGCTCAATGCCCTGTCCCTGCTGGAGGCCCCGGTTGCGGCGCGATCGCCCTGGCCGGCCGACTGCCCGTCCGCCGCCCCTGGGGAGCACCGTCTGCTGCTGCTCGCGGCCCCCGACAGCCTGGACATGCTGCCCCAGTGGCTGGCGGCGCGGGGCGGAACCCTGCGCTGGCAGGCCCCCTCGGGTGAAAGCCGGGGCCTGCCCCTGCGGGAACTCACCTGGAACCACACGACGCTGCACTGGCGGGCCCAGGTGCCTGGCTGGACCTACCTGCAGATGCTGTTGCCCCAGCCCGAGGCCCCCTGTCTGGCCACACTGCGGGCCCGCTGGGGCGCCGACCTGCTCTGGCATCTCGAGGCGGTGCGGCAGCAGGGGGCCGCCAGACTGGCGGCCCTGCCGCTGCTGCGCTGGCAGGGGGATCAGGCCATGGCGGAGCTGATCCAGCACTGCCGCCAGCTGGGGGCCTTGATCTTCAATCCCCATGTCATCACCGTCGAGGACGGCGGCCTCGGGGTGATCGATGCCGATCAGGTGGCGGCCAAGGCTGCCCACGATCCCGCTGGACTGCTCAACCCTGGCAAGCTGCGGGGTTGGCTGGAGCGCTAGATGCCTCGGAGCGCTAGATGCATTCCGACGATTGCGTTTGGCGAACCCCATCCCGGAAGCCGAGCCCGGCCCTCCGGCCGCATCCGTTGATGGGTGGCATGATGGGTGGCTGCACCAACCCTGCCTGCATCAATCCTGCTCGAAGGATTCTACGATTCACCACCCGTGAAACCCGAGAAAATCTTGAGCATCTGCTGCATCAACTGATTCACCTGGGCCTCTTTTTTCTCTTGACTCAGATTAATGAGACGGGCCCTCCGCTCACTGACCAGTTCGGCCAGGCGTTCCACCAGAGTTGAATTTCCTTCCAGGAGAGGCCTGAGATCGTCGCGCTCCACCTCCAGAAGCACGCATTCCTGCAATGCCCGAACGGTGGCGCTGCGCGTCTCTCCGCTGAAAACGCCCATTTCGCCGAAGATTGCTCCTGGCTCCAGCTCGGCGACCTTTTTCTCGAAGCCTCCCTCCAAGAGCTTGATCACTTCAACCCGGCCCTCGACCAGTTGAAAGAGTGCATCGCCCTCCTCGCCTTCAATGATCACGGCCTCACCAGCCGCAAAGCGAACACAGCGCGTGTGCGGTGCAACCTGCTGCAGTTGTGCAGGGCTGAGATGACTGAAGTACACATTCTGTGCTAGCAGATCCATGCGGGCCTGCTTGTCGTAGCCAGCGGGGTCCTTGGTGGAGACTGGCAGCCGCATTGGCTTCAGTTCCCGAATCGGGTAGGGCAGCTTGCTGCCTTGCCGCTCCAGGGCATACCAGATCTGGGCGAGAAGCTGGCCTCTGAGAACATCAAAACCATTGTCTGTTGGGTCCTCCTGCCACACCTCCAGTTCGTAGGTGATGGCATGATCCGCGTAGGAATAGACGAACGCCGTTGGTTCGGGTTTCGTTAGCACAAGCGGATTGTTGCGCGCCACCCGAATCAGGAGCTCCGTAGCCTGTTCCGGCGGCAGCGTCATGTCGAGATTCAAATGGATCTCCCTGGCGATTGGACCGCGCGGGCCGAATCGAAGAATCTCTGTGTCAGCATTCCACAGTCTGCTGTTTGGCAGAGTAATCAAGGCCCCGTGAACATGCTGGAGACGTGTGCTCATCAGGGTCAGGGAAATAACCCTGCCTTGAATGCCGTCACCTGACGTGATGAAGTCACCTTCCTGGAAGGGTGAATCGAGCTGCAGAACGATGCCGGCAAAGAAGTCCTTGAGAGATTCCTGTGCCGCCAGGCCAATCACGGCAGTCAGGACGGCAGACGTGGTCACAAGGCCAACCACATTGATCTTTGCCTGCTCCTGAAGCACCACCACAGTGATGAATGCGGCGATCGCCAACATGCCGAGATCCCGCAGGATCTTGGCCGGACGCGGCCACCAGGGCAAGGCACTGGGAAGATCCAGGGTGAGCCACGTCACCAATTCGAGGATGGCGTAGAAGCGGATGAGAACCAGAGCCGTCTCCAGCCAGGGACGCAGCTCAGGAATGACAAACGGCGCAGGAACACTGCGGATGACCAGCCAGGCCAGTAGTGCCAGGCTGGGCAGCCGCACAGGGATCGGTGGCAGCCGGCGCTTGCGACAGAGGAACAGCACTGCGAGCAGCAAGAGTTCCAGGCCGAAAGCGATCAGGATGTCAGGCAGGTTGGGCATCCCTCACGTGGGCGACTGGTTGGGACTAGGAATTGAGACCTTACCAAGACATCTTGCTACCGAATGCGCATGGTCTTCGGCCTGTGATCAGACCTATCCTGATGCGCATTCTTCGCAGCTGCTTAGCAGTCCAGGCTCAGCCTGGTGTCGGCGCCGGTGCGTGGGTTGGTGCCCTCAGCCTCTTGGCAAAGCTGCCGCTGGTCGGCCCGGTCAATCAGGGCTTCGCTGAAGTCAGCGTTGGTGACGGTGGCACCGGAGAAGTTGCTGCCCGAGGCGATCGCACCGGTGAGCACGGCATCGGTGAAGTCGGCGCCGGAGAAGTCCACCTTGTCCATGAGCACACCGCTGAGGTCGGCGGCGTGGAAGCTGGCACCAGGGAAGGCGGCCTGGGTGAGGATCGCTCCGTGCAGGTTGGCTCCGGCGAAGTTGGCATGGCGGCCGGCAGCGCCGGCAAAGGAGGTGTTGGCCAGATCCTGGTCGTGGAAGTCCGCCTCGTTCTGGTTGGTGAGGGTGTAGTCCACGCCCGAGAACTCGGCCCACACCTCAGCTGGAAGCAGCAGCACCAGCGCCAGTGCCGCCGGCAGCAGCAACGCCAGTGTCGGAGCCCCGGCCAGCCGCCTCCATCCGGCGGTGAGCAGCCCCATGACGGGGTTGCTGGGACGGGCAGGAGGGGGAATGTCCACTGGAATGAACGTCAACGTGCTGGCTCTCACTCTGGCCACCCGGGGCGTTCGCCGCAGGCCCCCGGGCCCCGCCATCTGGTTCACACCACCATTCACGACTGCATTCAGCCACTGCACCCGGTCGGCGCGTCAAGCCTCCCGAGCCAGCAGCTGGCCGATCAGATACAGCGAGCCCGCCACGAGCACCGTTCCAGCGGTCCCGGACTCGTCGCTGGTCTGCTCTGCGGCCTGGCGGATGGCGGTCCCCGGATCGGGCGCAGGTCGCAGCTGCTCCACCAGTCGCGGATGAGCTCCGGCGGCCAGGACCGCCTCCAGCTGGGGCAGCGTCCAGCTGGCGTGCCCCGCCACCGGCACGATCCAGGCCCGGTCGCCGGGGGCCAGCAGGGCCTCCAGGATCTGCGGGCCCTCCTTGCTGGCCAGCATCCCCAGCACCCACCGCCGCGGCCCCGGCGGCAGCCCGTGGCGCGCGGGGTCGGCATCCAGCTCGCTGCGCAGGCCG
>JBATEO010000154.1:0-19899 GCA_049664045.1 Prochlorococcaceae cyanobacterium | reverse complement strand
GGCGGGGGTGGAGGTGGCCGAAGGCGGCGACCGGCTGCTCACCGGCGTGCGCCTCTGGCGCCGGCAGCCCACGGCTCTGCTGGTGACCAGCGGCAGCCGGGTGAGTTTCACCAGCGGCGATCCGGCGCCACCGGAGGCCGACTGGGCCAGGGATCTGGCGCTTGAGCTGGGTGTGCCCAGGGAGCGCATCCTGCTCAACCCGCTCTCGCGCACCACCGCCGAGGAGGCCCGGCACATCGGCGAGCTGGCCCAGCGGCGGGGTTGGCGGCGCATCCTCCTGGTCACCAGCGCCTATCACCTGCCCCGGGCGCTCGCGACGTTCCAGCGGGAGGGCGGGCTGGAGGTGACTCCAGTCGCCAGCGACTTCCAGCTGCCCGCCAGGAGCCAGTTCGGCAGGGCCACGGCCGCCAGCCTGGCGCTTGATCTGCTGCCGAATGCCGCCGCGCTGGAGCTGAGCACCGTGGCGGTGAAGGAGCACCTGGGCTCGCTGACCTATGCCCTTAAAGGGCGGCTGGGCACCTGACGCCTTGAGGCTGGCCGCCGCTCACTTCTTGGGTGCCGGAGGCACCAGGCTCACGCCCTCGGGCGGGGGCGTGGGATCGGGGTCGGCGATCAGCATGTGCTGCAGCACGATCTCGGGGCGTTCGCTGTCCCGCCAGCGGATGCGATAGGCCGGCATCTTGGTGCCGCGGCTGGTGGTCTGTTCAACGGGTTCCATCACCCAGCCACGGCGCGAACGGCCCTGGGGGTTCCGCTTCACGACCGCATCCGCATGCTGGAAGCGAAAACCTACGCGCTCGCCACTCATGGAATCGTTGCCCCTGCGGGGAAGTTCGGCTACCGGAACCATTATCCCATTGAGGCCATCAGCCCTCCCCGGCGGCCTCGGCGCGGGGCTCCGGACGCAGCAGCGGGAAGGCGATCACGTCGCGGATCGAGGGGCTGTCGGTGAGCAGCATCGCCAGCCGGTCGATGCCGATGCCCAGCCCTCCCGTGGGCGGCATGCCCACCTCCAGGGCATGGAGGAAGTCCTCGTCCACCCCCTGGGCCTCCAGATCGCCGGCCGCCCTGCGGGCCTGCTGGGCTTCCAGCCTCTGGCGCTGGTCCAGCGGATCGATCAGTTCGCTGAAGGCATTGGCGGTTTCGCGCCCCACGATGAACAGCTCGAAGCGCTCCACCAGACCCTCCTTGCTGCGGTGCCCGCGCGCCAGCGGTGAGATTTCCAGCGGGTAATCGAGCACGAAGGTGGGCTGGATCAGGCTGGCCTCCACGGTCTGCTCGAAGGCCTCGTTCAGCAGCCGGCCCGCCGAATCGGCCAGGTCCGGCACCTCCAGCCCCTGCTCGCGCATGGCCGCAGCCGCCAGCTCGCGGGTGTCAAAGGCGTGGAAATCCAGACCGCAGGCCTGCTCCACCAGCTCGTGCATGGTGGCCCGGCGCCAGGGGGGCGTGAGGTCGATCTCCTCGCCCTGATAGCTGATGCGCGTGCCGCCGCACACCTGCTCGCACACCGCCGCGATCAGCTGCTCGGTGAGCTCCAGCATGTCGTGGTAATCGGCATAGGCCTGGTAGATCTCCACCGAGGTGAACTCGGGGTTGTGGCGGGTGCTCACCCCCTCGTTGCGGAAGATCCGGCCCAGCTCGTACACCCGCTCGAAGCCGCCCACCACCAGACGCTTGAGGTGCAGCTCGGTGGCGATGCGCAGGGTGAGGGGCAGATCGAGGGCGTTGTGGTGGGTTTCGAAGGGACGGGCATCGGCGCCGCCGGGCACGCTCTGCAGCACCGGCGTCTCGATCTCCAGGAAGTCCCGCTCATCCAGCCAGCGGCGCATGGCGCTCACCATCCGGGCGCGGCGGCGGAAGGTTTCGCGGGTGTGGGGGGAGACGATCAGGTCCAGGTAGCGCTGGCGGTAGCGCTTCTCCACATCCGCCAGGCCGTGCCACTTGTCGGGCAGGGGCTGCAGGGCCTTGCTGAGCATCTGCCAGCCGGTCACCTTCACCGACAGCTCGCCGCGGTCGGTGCGGCGCAGACTGCCACTCACACCGATCAGGTCGCCGGCGTCCACCAGCGAGGTGATCTGGCCGAAGGCACCGGGCGGGGGCGCAGCGGGGTGGGCCGCCTCCAGGGTGGCCTTCTCCAGATAGAGCTGGATCGGACCGCTCTCATCCACCAGGGTGAAGAAGGCCAGCTTGCCCATCACCCGCCGGGTCATCACCCGGCCGGCCACGGCCACTGGCACCTCGCGCTCCTGGCCATTGGGCAGGTCGGCGTGCAGTTCCTGGAGCTCGGCGGTGCGGTGGCTGGGCTCGAAGCGCAGGGCGTAGGGCCCCTGAGCGAGTTGCGCCAGGGCAGCGGCCTTCTCCAGACGGGTTTCGCGCAGCTCCGACACGGGGACGGGGGGGTCTCAGCAGGCAGCCATCCTGCAGGACGGCGGCCGGCACGGCGGCGTCAGCCGGCCTCAGCCTGCGGCGACCATGCCGCCGTCACCCATGCGCTGGGAGGCGTACCCGGTGCCGCGCACGGTGAGGATCAGCTCCGGGTTGCGCGGATCGGGCTCGAGCTTGCCCCGCAGGCGCGCCACGTAGACGTCTACCACGCGCAGGTCGGCGGCGCGGCGGGGGGGATAGCCCCAGAGCTGCTCGAGGATCTCGGCCCGGGGCACCACGCGGCCGGGCTCTCGGAACAGCAGTTCCAGCAGGCTGAACTCGGTGTAGGTGAGGGCGATGCGGTCGCCGTCGCGGGTCACCTGGCGGCGGTTGGTGTCCACCACCAGATCCCCCACCCGCAGCACACCGTTGCCGCTGGGCACCTCCCGCGGCTCGCTGCCGGCCGAGCCGCGGCCCACCCGCCGCAGGATCGTGGCGATGCGCGCCTCCAGTTCCTTGGGGCTGAAGGGTTTGGGCAGGTAGTCGTCGGCGCCCAGATCCAGCCCCGACACCCGCTCGGCGATGGCGTCGAGGGCCGAGAGGAAGATGATCGGCACGCAGGATTCGGCGCGCAGCCGGCGGCAGACGGCGAAGCCGTCGAGCTTGGGCAGCATCACATCGAGCACCACCAGGTCGGGCTGCTCCTGGTGGAAGAGGGCGAGGGCCTCCTCGCCGTCCTCGGCGCAGACCACCCGGTATCCGGCCAGCTGCAGGCGCATCAGCAGCACCCGGCGAACGGCGGCCTCGTCGTCCACCACCAGCACAGTGGCCTTGGGTTCTCCAGTCATGGGTTCCCAGTCCCTGGGTTCGGCAGCCCTGGGTTCGGCCTGTTGGGTCGACCTGTCCGCCGAGGGCATGCGCAAGGCTCCAACGGTGTGAAGTTTCGCAACCCTACCTTTCAATCCACCCTCCAGGCACGGGCTGGACATCACAGGGGCCGCCAATTCGCCCAGATTTAAGGATTTGTGCTGAAAATCGCCGATCCGTCTCAGGGCCAGCGGGCCTCGGCGTAGCGGTTCCACTCCCGTTCCGCCTCAGCCAGGGCCCGGTCGCTGTCCACCTGGGCGAGCATCGCCCGCTGCAGCTGGGTGTAGACGATCGCCTGCAGGCGCTTGATGCCGGGAATGGCCGGCACCAGCACCCGCGCGCGCCGCAGGGTGCGGGCGGAGAGGAGCCGGGCCTGCTCCACCAGCTGGCTGGCCGGATCGCCGACGGCCGGCCGTGCCAGCGCAGCCTCCAGCTGGCCGAGAGCCTCGCGGGAGGAGGGCAGCACCCGGGCCTCCTCGGCGAAGGCCAGCTGGTTGGCGGCATCGGTGAGGAACACCCCGAAACTCACCGCCTCGGCGGCCATGGCGGTCTGGCGCGGCACCACCAGGTTCATCACCGCCACGTTGGCCGCGCCGTCATCACCGGTGATCGGCGGGAAGGGGGCGGTGTCGCGGGCGATGCCCGGGGCGTTGGTCTGCAGGTTGCGCAGGAAGTCCGGGCCGGTGGCCACCAGCGCCAGATCGCCCGACTGGTAGAGCTCGATGGCGCGGCGGAACCCCTGGCTCACCACCTCCCGCGGCAGCAGCCCGCGGCGGTAGAGGTCGCTCCAGAACCGGAACGCCTCCCGGCCGGCAGGGGTGTTGAAGGCGGCGCGACGCCGCCCGTCGAGCAGCTGCACGCCCATCTGCACCAGGGTTTCCAGCAGTTCCGCGGAGTCGTCCGGCACCACGGTCATGAACAGGGCATAGCGGCCCGTGCGCTGCCGCACCGCCTCGGCCCAGGCCGGCACCTCCCGCCACCGCCGGGGGGGAGCGCTGCCGCCGGCCTGCCGCAGCAGCCGGCGGTTGACCATGGCGATCCGGGCCGTCAGATACCAGGGCAGTGCGAACTGGGCCCCGTCCTGGCCGCCCGCCTGCCAGATGGCCGGCAGGTAGCTCTGCTCCACCTCGGCGGACACCAGGGGGGTCAGATCGAGGAGTCCGCCCTTGCTGGCCAGGTTGGCGGCGAAGGGGGGGTTCAGATTCACCAGATCGGGAGCGGTGCGGGCGAACACCGAGGCCAGCAGCTTGCGCTCCACCGATCCCCAGGGCACATCGGTCCAGCGCACCCGCACCCCGGGGTTGCGGCTCTCCCAGGCGGCGATGACGCCGCCCAGGTAGTCGTTGAAGCGCGGCGCCAGATCGAGGGTCCAGAAGTTGAGCTCGCGCCGGCCCCCGTTCCCCCCGCCGGGCCGGCCGCAGGCGGCCATGGCGGCCGTTCCCCCCGCCGCGGCCAGCAGGCGGAGCATCCGACGGCGCGGGATGGGGGGGGGCGCCATGCGGCTGCGCTTCAGCTCGCTCATCGGCTCGCTCATCGGCTCGCTGGGCATCGTCGTCGGATCAGCTGCGCAACCCCGGCGCCAGCTTGCGCCAGAGCAGCAGTTGCAGCGAGCACAGCATGGGCGCCAGCAGGGCCGTGAGCAGCGTCTGGGCCAGCAGGGTGTGCAGGGCCGCAGGAGACGGCTGCCCCCACCAGAGCTGCTGCAGCCACAGCGAGCCCCCCAGCAGGGCGGTGCCCAGCAGGGCCAGCAGGCCGAGGCTGAAGCTGCGCTCGATGGGCGCTGCCCGACGTCCGAGCCGGCCCCACCACCAGCCCAGCAGCACCAGCGCCGGCAGCTGGGTGAGGGGACCGGCATGGAGACCGTCGAGCATCAGGCCCAGGGCCGCCCCCAGGAGGCCCCCCGACACCGGCCCATCCACCAGTGCCCAGGGAAGCAGCCACAGCACCGCCCAGCTGGGAGGCACCCCGGCCAGGCGCAGGGGAGGCAGGGCGGCCAGCACCAGCAGCGGCACCAGCAGGGCACTGAGCGCGGTCCAGGGCTGGCGCATCAGGCCGCTCACTGCGCCCGCACCCGCACCTGAACCCAGTCGATCGCCTCCACCGGAGCGCTGAGCTGCACCACCGCCTCAGGGGCCGGCACCGCCCGGTCATTGACGCTCTGCACCACGCCCACGGTGAGATTCGGCGGCAGCAGGGTGCTGGCGGGGGACGTGGTGACCACATCACCAGGCCGCACGCCCACGTCCTGCTGGATGAAGCGCAGCATCGGGCGGTCGGTGCCCAGCCCCACCAGCATCCCGTGGTGCTGCACCCGGCCCACCCACACCCCCACGCGACTGGAGGAATCGGTGAGCAGGGTCACGGTGGCGGTGGCGGGGGTGACGCTCCCCACCCGGCCCAGCAGTCCGCCCGGGGCCAGCACCGCCGCGCCGCTGGCCACCCCGTGCAGGGAGCCGCGACCGATCACCAGCTGCTGCCACCAGCCCTGGCTCTGACGGGAGATCACCGGGGCGCTGAGCAGCCCGCCCGCAGTGCTCTGGAGCTCCAGCATGTCCCGCAGCCGGCTGTTGTCGGCCTCCAGCTGATCCAGACGGGCCTGCTGGTCAAGGTCCTGGGCTGCCCGCAGCCATTCCGACTGGGCACTGCCGGGCCAGAAGGGCCGGCTGAGCAGGGCATAGGCATCGCTGAGGAAGGCGCCCTTGCTGAGCCGCACGCCCACCAGGGCCGCCAGCACCAGCAGCCAGGGCCAGGCCGCGATGACCAGGCGCAGCGGCGGAAGGCGCAGCCTGCGGCCCGGCGACTGCATCGGGATCAGGCGAGCTGGCGCACGAAGTCAGGGGTGTCGAGCACCCGCTCGAGACGCTTGTAGTCCTCCAGCACCATGCCGCAGCCCTGCACCACGCACAGCAGGGGCTCCTCCGCCACATGGGTGAGGATGCCGGTCTCGTGGCTGATCAGGTCGGAGATGCCGCGCACCTGGGCGCCGCCGCCGGCGAGCATGATGCCGCGGTCGACGATGTCGGCGGCCAGCTCGGGGGGGGTGCGTTCGAGCGTGCGCTTGACCGCCTCCACGATCACGTTCAGCGGTTCGGCCATCGCCTCGCGGATGTCGCCGGCGCGCACGTTGATGGTGCGCGGCAGGCCGGAGAGCAGGTGCAGGCCGCGCACGTCCATCGAGGTCTCGTCGTGGGCGTCGTCGGGGAAGGCCGAACCGATGCGGATCTTGATGTCCTCGGCGGTGCGTTCCCCCACCACCAGGTTGTGCACCTTCTTGAGGTACACGCCGATGGCGTCGCTGAGCTCATCGCCGGCCACCCGCACCGATTCGCTGAGCACGGTGCCGCCCAGGCTGAGCACCGCCACCTCAGTGGTGCCGCCGCCGATGTCCACGATCATCGTGCCCACCGGCTCCGTCACCGGCAGGCCGGCACCGATCGCGGCCGCCACCGGCTCATCGATCAGGTGCACCTCGCGGGCGCCGGCCAGGCCGGCCTCACGCACCGCGCGACGCTCCACGCCGGTGACGCCGCTGGGAATGCCGATCACCAGCCGCGGCGCCACGATGCCGCGCCCTTCGTTGCCCTTCTGGATGAAGGTCTTGATCATCTGCTCGGCGGCGTCGAAGTCGGCGATCACGCCATCGCGCAGGGGGCGCACGGCCCGGATGTTGCCGGGGGTGCGGCCGAGCATCATCTTGGCCTCATTGCCCACGGCCAGGGGCACGCCCTTCTCCAGATCGAGGGCCACCACCGAGGGCTCCTGCAGCACGATGCCCTTGCCGGACACGTACATCAGGGTGTTTGCCGTTCCCAGGTCGATGCCGATGTCGCGGGAGAACTGAAAGCGACGGAAGAACACGTGGCAACACCCGGCCGGCAAGCGCCGAATCATAGGTGGGTGTTACAGCCCCACCCCAGCGGTGGCACTGGGAGAGCAGTGGCGCCAGAGGCCGGTTCCGGCCCCGGGTGCCGCATCATTGATCCCTACGAACGAGGACACACGCCATGGGCGTCAACTCCATCACCCTGGTGGGCCGGGCCGGCCGCGACCCCGAGGTGCGCTACTTCGAATCCGGCAGCATGGTGGCCAACCTCACCCTGGCGGTGAACCGCCGCAGCCGCGACGACGAGCCCGACTGGTTCAACCTCGAGATCTGGGGCAAGCAGGCCCAGGTGGCGGCCGACTATGTGCGCAAGGGCTCCCTGCTGGGCATCATCGGCAGCTTCAAGCTCGACCGCTGGACCGACCGCAGCAGCGGCGAGGAGCGCACCAAGCCGGTGATCCGCGTGGACCGGCTGGAACTGCTGGGTTCCAAGCGCGACGGCGAGGCCATGGCCGGCGGCAGCTTCGGCGGTGGCGCTGGCGGCGGCTTCGGTGGCGGGGAGCCCAGCGAGGAGGAAGTTCCCTTCTGAGCGCCTGCGCCGTGGTGCGCTGATGGGGTCGCCGCCGCGCTGACGCGACGGCCGGCTCCCCCCATCGGCGCACCACGGCGAGCCGGGGGGTGGCTTGGGTACCGATGCCGGCGCAGGCGCCTGAGCCAGGAGCTCCCGCCGATCAGATCCCCTCGCCACCCAAATGCCCTCACCGGTTCTCACCGGCGAGGGCATCGCCCGTTGGTGCAGGGCATCAGGACCTGGGCGGCTGATCCCGAGCGGCTGATACGTAGACCTGGCAAAGCCCAGACCAGTCCCAGCCCCCAACCCAACCTGCCCCACCCAAGACGTCTGCTCCCCGCCTGGTCAGCCCGCGTCGGGCGGCACCTCAGTAGCGGTAGTGCTCGAGCTTGTAAGGCCCCTCCACCGGCACGTTGATGTAGGAGGCCTGCTCGGGAGTGAGCTCGGTGAGCCTGGCGCCGATCTTCTCCAGATGCAGGCGGGCCACCATCTCATCGAGGTGCTTGGGCAGCACGTACACCTGTTTGTCGTACTGATCGCCCTTGCTGAACAGCTCGATCTGGGCCAGCACCTGGTTGGTGAACGAGTTGCTCATCACGAAGCTGGGGTGGCCGGTGGCGCAGCCCAGGTTCACCAGCCGGCCCTCGGCCAGCAGGATGATCTTGTTGCCGGAGGGCAGCACGATGTGATCCACCTGGGGCTTGATGTTGTCCCAGGGGTACTGCTTGAGCGACGCCACATCGATCTCGTTGTCGAAGTGGCCGATGTTGCAGACGATCGCCTGATCCTTCATCTGGATCAGATGCTCATGGCGGATCACCTGGAAGTTGCCGGTGGCGGTCACGAAGATGTCCACATCGCGCACCACGTCGTCGAGACGCACGACGCGGTAGCCCTCCATCGCCGCCTGCAGGGCGCAGATCGGGTCGATCTCGGCGATCATCACGGTGGCGCCGAGGCCGCGCAGCGACTGGGCCGAACCCTTGCCCACATCGCCGTAGCCCAGCACCAGGGCCACCTTGCCGGCCACCATCACGTCGGTGGCGCGCTTGATGCTGTCCACCAGCGACTCACGGCAGCCGTAGAGGTTGTCGAACTTGCTCTTGGTCACCGAGTCGTTGACGTTGATCGCCGGGAAGGGCAGCTCGCCGCTCTTCTGCAGCTGATACAGGCGGGCCACACCGGTGGTGGTCTCCTCGGTGACGCCCTGGATGGCGGCCTTGATGCGGGAGTAGAAGCCGGGCTGGGCCGCCAGCTTCTGACGGATGCTGTTGAAGAGGGCGGTCTCCTCCTCGTTGGAGGGGTTGTCGAGCACGGAGGGATCGCTCTCCGCCCGGGTGCCCAGGATCACCAGACCGGTGGCATCGCCACCGTCGTCGAGGATCATGTTGGGCGTGCCGCCATCACCCCACTCGAGGATGCGGTGGGTGAAGGCCCAGTACTCATCAAGGGTTTCGCCCTTGTAGGCGAACACCGGGATGCCGGAGGCGGCGATGGCGGCGGCGGCGTGGTCCTGGGTGGAGAAGATGTTGCAGCTGGCCCAGCGCACCTCGGCGCCGAGGGCCACGAGGGTCTCGATCAGAACGGCGGTCTGGATCGTCATGTGCAGCGAACCCGCGATGCGGGCGCCCTTGAGGGGCTGCTCAGCGCCGTACCTGGCACGCAGGGCCATCAGGCCCGGCATTTCGGTTTCGGCGATGGCGATCTCCTTGCGGCCGAACTCGGCCAGGCCGAGATCGGCGATCACATAGGAACTGGTGCTCTGCAGGCTGGCCGCAGAGGACGTCGCGGCGGGGGTCGCCACCATGGGTTGTTCTCCGGAAATGGTGACCTTCTCGGCGGGACAGACCGGCACCGAGGAGGGGGTTGAAATATCTGCGGAGTCGCCGAGGCTTCGGGCTCGCGTGAGGCCAATCTACCGGGATGCAGACACGCAGCGTGTTCCTGGCCGATGCCGCCGCCACCCGCGCCCTGGGCCGGGAGCTGGCCCGCCAGTGGCTGGCCGCTGCCGCCGATGCCCCCCCCGGCAGCGCCGTGGCGTCCCCGCCGATCCTGCAGCTGCGGGGGGATCTCGGCGCCGGCAAGACCTGCCTGGTGCAGGGACTGGCCGAGGGCCTGGGCATCGCCGAGCCGATCACCAGCCCCACCTTCGCCCTGGCGCAGCACTACGCGGGGGTGCTGCCCGACGGCAGCCGGACGGCTCTGGTGCACCTCGATCTCTACCGCCTGGAGCAGCCGGCCGCTGCCGACGAGCTGCTGGCCCAGGAGGAGGAGGAAGCCATGGCCCTCGGCGCTCTGCTGGCGGTGGAGTGGCCCGAACGGCTGAGCAGCCCCCCCGCAGGCGCCTGGCTGGTGGTCCTGGCGCTGACCGACGGGAACGATCCGGAGGCCGGGCGGATCGCACGGCTCAGCACCGCCGCGCCACGGGGAACCACCCGGCTGTGAGCCGCCCCTCAGTGAGCCGCCAGAAAGGTGGCCACCTGGGCCGCCGTGGGCTGGGGATCGATGGCCCCGGCCCCCTGGCACACCAGTGCCCCGCAGGCACTGGCGAAACGCATCAGCTCCCGCACGGCACCGGCCTGACCCTCCGCCGGGGCAGCGCCCGCGGCAGCGGGCGTGAGCAGCCGGGGATCGGCCACAAGCCCGTGCAGCAGGCCGGCCATGAGGGCATCGCCGGCACCTGTGGTGTCGACCACCGCCGCGGTGAAGGCCGGCAGTTCCCCGGCCTCCCCGCCCAGCCACCAGCGCAGCGGCGCCGCGCCATCGCTCACCAGCACCGCCGGCCGTTGCGGCAGAGCGGCACTCAAGGCGGCGGGATCGGCACTGCCGAACAGCCACTCGGCCTCCTCGCGGGCGCACTTGATCAGGGCCGCCTGGCGCAGCAGCGGCTCCATGGCGGCGCGTTCAGACGGGCCGGGTCCCCTGGCGGGATCGCTGGCCGGATCCCAGAAGGTGGGCCGCCAGTTCACATCGAGGGCCAGGGGCACGCCGGCCGCCGCGGCCTTCCGGAGGGCGAGCTGCAGGGCTGACGCCGCAGCGGGCGAGGCGAGGGGGATGGTGCCCACCAGCAGCCAGCGCGCCGCCGCCAGCAGGGGCCCGAGTGCGGCTGACAGCTCTTCGGCAGCGAGGGCCTGGTCCGCAAAACCGGCACCGCGATCGCCCGCGAAGCCCCCGAAGCTCCGCTCCCCATGGGCATCGCGCCGCACCAGCACGATCCGGCTGGGACGCCGGGCGTCCAGCTGCAGGGCGGCGGTGTTCACGCCACGCTCGGCGAAGAGCTGGCGGAAGGCCTCGCCGGTGGCATCACGGCCCAGCCGGCCCAGAAAGGCACTGGCGGTGCCGAGCCGCGCCAGGGCGCAGGCCACGTTGGCGGGGGCGCCGCCGAGGCGGTCGTCGCAGGGACCATCGCGGGCTGGATCACCGCCAGGTGGCCCGAGGCGGTCGACCAGCGCCTCGCCCACACAGAGCACCAGGGGCGGAGCGGAGCTTGCGGGGGCCATCAGGCGGCCGGGCGGCTCTCCTCAGGGTGGGGCGCAGCGCCGACGGCGTCAGCGGCAGGGGCTTCGAGCCCCTGTCGCTCCAGAAGTGCCGCGATGATGCGGGCGTTGGCGGCGGGGAAGGGGAAGCCGCCCAGCTGCTCGGGCCGCACCCAGCGCACCTGCTGGGCGGCCAGCGGCCGGGGCTCGCCGGACAGCCAGGTGCACAGGTGCACCACGAAGCGCAGCCTCTTGTGGCTGTAGGCGTGGTCGACCACGATCAGCTGCTCGCCCACCTCGGCCTCGATCGCCAGCTCCTCGCTCAGCTCACGGGCGATGGTGGCTTCAATCGCCTCGCCGGGCTCCTGCTTGCCGCCGGGAAACTCCCACAGCCCCCCCAGCAGGCCCTCGTTGAGGCGCTGGTCGATCAACACCTCCCCGGCGCTGTTGAGCACCACCCCCACGCCGATCACCTGAAACGGCAGCTCTCGGGGCGCGTCCTTCACGGGGTAGGCGGCAGGGTCGCCGGCAGCGTAGGCAGCGCAGTTCCCCTGCCAGGGACAGAGGCCGCAGCTGGGATTGCGGGGCGTGCAGACGGTGGCGCCCAGGTCCATCAGCGCCTGGTTGAACTCCCGGGGCCGCTGCGGATCGAGCAGCAGCTCACTCAGCCGCCAGAACCGTTTGAGCTCCCGCGCCGGCGGCCGCGGGCTGGCGGCCAGCCGCGCCAGCACCCGCTTGACGTTGCCGTCGAGGATTGCGAAGGGCAGATCGAAGGCCGAGGAAAGGATGCTGCCGGCAGTGCTGCGGCCGATCCCCGGCAGCGCCAGCCAGTCCTCGAGGGTGCGGGGCCAGGAGTCTTCGGTGCGCGCCGTGGTGTCCTCCGCGGCCGCCACCAGCTGCCGGGCCCCCTGCTGCAGACGCCGGGCCCGGGAGTAGTAGCCCAGGCCCTGCCAGAGCAGCAGCAGGTCGTGCTCCTCGGCCGAGACCAGCATCTCCAGGGACGGGAAGGCGGCCATCCAGCGCTGCCAGTAGGGCAGTGCCACCCGCAGCCGGGTCTGCTGCAGCATCACCTCGGCCACCCAGATCGGGTAGGGATCCAGCACCTCTCCCGGCTCCGGGCTGCGGCCATCGGGCCGCCGTTTCCAGGGAATCGTGTGGCGCCCGTTGGCCTGCCACCAGCCCAGCAGCCGGCGGCGCAGCTCCGGCGTCCAGTGGTCGAGTGACTCCCGGATGGTCCCGTTCCGGCCTCGCGCCAGTCTGGGGAGAGCACCGCCCCGACAGTGCGGCCACCCAGACGGAGGCCGATCCGGATCAGCCGCCTCTGTCAGCGGCCCCGCCAGCGTCAACACTGGCATCAGGGCCTGATGCCGGCTGGGCGTCCTCGCCCGTTGCCAAACCGTAGCCAACGCAGTCCCGCACCGATCGGCCATGCCCCTGCAGACCCCGCACCACCGCCCCCGGGCACCCCGGCCGCACCGTGCAGCCATCCCCACAGGTCTGGCCCTGGGCCTGCTGCTGCTCAGCGCGGCGGGGCCCGGCCTGGCCCGGAAGGACAGGCCGGTGCAGAAGGCGCTGGGGCCGCTGCCGGCCAGCTGGGTGGGCGACATCCCAGGGGCCTCGGGACCGATCCGCTGGCACGTGGATCTGGAGGCCGACGGCACCTACCAGCTGCGCCAGACCCATCTCAACCGCGACCCGGCACGCGGCTTCGACGACATCGGCCGCTGGCAGCTGGACTCCGATGGACGCCGGCTGGTGCTGCGGGGCGGCCGTGAGGCGCCGGTGTTCCTGAAGCCCGCCCGCAACGGCCGCCAGCTGCGCAAGCTCGACCTGGAGGGCCAGCCGATCCGCTCCCGCCACAACGACCGGCTGACGCGCCTCAGCCAGCCCGCCCCGATCGACCCGCGCCTGAATCTGGTGGGGCTGTTCCGCTACATGGCCGACGCCCCCAGCATCCAGCTCTGCGCCACGGGCCGCACCCTGCCGGTGGCGATGGAAGCCGACTATCTGAAGCTGGAGCGGGCCTACCTGCAGACCCGTGCCGCCGGGGCACCGCGGCTGGTGAATCTGGAGGGTCTGATCACCACCCGACCGTCGATGGAGGGCGGCCAGCCACCGGTGCGCACCCTGGTGGTGGAGCGCCTGGTGAACCTGCACGGCGACCAGATCGCCTGTCCCGGTGCCCAGCAGTTGCCGCTGCGGGGCACCAGCTGGCGGCTGAGCAGCCTCACCCTCCAGGGCCGGCAGGAGCGCCCCCCTGCCGGCGGCCGGCCGGTGGAGCTGCTGTTCGACAAGGACAGCGACCGGGTGAGCGGCAGCGGCGGCTGCAACCGGCTGATGGGCGGCTTCACCCTCGACGGCTCGACCCTGCGCTTCTCCCCGCTGGCCAGCACCAAGATGGCCTGCGCCGAGCCGGTGATGGCCTTCGAGATGAACGTCGTGCGCGCCCTCGAGCAGGTGCGCGGCTGGCGCATCGAGGGCAACGCGCTGTCGCTGCTCGATGCCGGCGGGCGCCCGCTGCTGCGCTATCAGGCCGCCGCCGATCCGGACACCGGCGTCTGAACCACGGCTCCTGAAGTCCGGCGCCTGATGGCACCATCGTCCCGGTCCGAGGCGGCGCCGGGGCATGGACGGGATCAACACGGCGATGCTGCTGGCCGGGGTGCTCCTGCTGATCGGCATCGCCTCCAGCAAGTTCTCGGCCCGGCTGGGCATGCCCGTGCTCGTGCTGTTTCTCGCCGTGGGCATGCTGGCCGGCTCGGAGGGCATCGGCCGCATCCCCTTCGAGAACTACCCCCTGGCCAACAGCCTGGGCAGCGCCGCCCTAGCCCTGATTCTCTTCGACGGCGGCCTGCGCACCTCGCTCGACTGCGTGCGGCGGGTGTGGAAGCAGGCCCTGGCGCTCTCCACCGTGGGAGTGCTGCTCACCTCCGTGATCACCGGCCTGGCGGCGGCCTGGATCCTGGACATGCCCCTGCTGCAGGGCCTGCTGCTGGGGAGCATCGTCGGCTCCACCGATGCGGCTGCGGTGTTCTCGGTGCTGCGCACCAGTGGCCTGCGGCTGCCGGAGCGGCTCACGGCCACCCTCGAGGTGGAGAGCGGCTCGAACGATCCGATGGCGATCTTCCTCACCATCGGCCTGATCGGCCTGATCAACGGCCAGGCCGGCTCCGCCGCTGACCTGCTGCTGCTGTTCATCACCCAGTTCGGCGTGGGCACCCTGGTGGGGGTGGGGGTGGGCCGGCTGGCGGGCCTGGCCGTGAACCGCATCAACCTCGATTACCCCGGCCTCTACCCCCTGCTGGCCCTGGCCTTCGGGCTGCTGGCCTTCGGCCTGGCGGCGGTGCTGGGCGGCAGCGGCTTTCTGGCGGTGTATCTCGCCGGGATCGTGCTGGGCAGCAGCCCGATCGTGTGGCGCCGCGGCATCTTCCTGTTTCACGACGCCGCCGCCTGGCTGGGGCAGATCGTGCTGTTCGTGATGCTGGGGCTGCTGAGTTTCCCCAGCCGCCTGGCGGCCGTGGCCGGGGAGGGTCTGCTGATCGCCCTGGTGCTGATCCTGGTGGCCCGGCCAGTGGCCGTGCTGATCGCAGCCAGCCCGTTTCGCTACGACGCCCACGAGCTCACCCTGCTCTCCTGGGTGGGGCTGAAGGGAGCGGTGCCGATCACCCTGGCCACCTTCCCGCTGATGGCGGGCGTTCCCGGCAGCCACGTGATCTTCAACGCCGTGTTCTTCGTGGTGCTGATCTCCGCCGTCAGCCAGGGCTGGTCGCTGCCCGCGGTGGCGCGCCGGCTGCGGCTCGGTCGCCCGGCCGATCCCACACCGCCGCTGTCGGTGGAGATCAACGCCCTGCGCCATGTCGATGGCGAGATCGTCGACTACACCGTGCGCCCGGGAGCACCGGCAGCGGGGCTGAGGCTGCGGGAGCTGGCCCGGCCGGACGGCATGGTGGTGACGCTGGTGGTGCGCCGCCGCCAGGTGGTGATCCCGCGCGGCGCCACGGCTCTCGAGCCCGGCGACCATGTGTTCGTGGCCCTGCGCAGCCACGTGAAGCCGCTGATCGACCGGCTGTTCAGCCCGGAGGCGATCGAACTGCCGTTGCCGACAGACCTGGACCTCTCGTTCCCCGCCCACACCACACTGGGGCAGCTGAAGCGGTTCTTCGCCCTGGCCGAACCGCTGGCACCGTCCGCCGCGGCCCACACCCTGGGCCATCTCCTGGAACACCGGCAGGTCGGAGCCTCCGCCCGCTTCGGTCCCCTGGCGATCGAAGCCGGCCCCGACCCTGACGGAGTGCGGGTGCGCACGTCGAGCGCCCCGGTTCAGACGGCTCGGACAGCCCGTTGAGCACGCAGGTCCACCAGGT
The DNA here is from genome assembly GCA_049664045.1 of Prochlorococcaceae cyanobacterium. Taxonomy (GTDB): domain Bacteria; phylum Cyanobacteriota; class Cyanobacteriia; order PCC-6307; family Cyanobiaceae; genus NIES-981. Next base: position 4,434 of record JBATEO010000154.1, on the reverse strand, counting down.
CCTCCACGATCAGCTCGGCGGCCCGCTCGGCGGCATCCAGGAAGGGCAGCAGCGTGCGCTGGGCGCCGAGGAATTCGAGCTTGGCCACCTCCGCCTCGTCGTGGGCGGTGGCGATGAAATGGCCCCGGAAGCCGGCCGTCTGCAGGCCGTGGTGGATCGCCGTGTTGGCCTCCAGGGAGGGCAGGGTGCTCACCACCACCGTTGCCGAGGAGAGCGGCAGCGAGGCCGTGAACTCCGGATCCTCCGAATCCCCGTACTGCACAGGCAGCCCCTGGGCGGCGGCCAGGCGCAGGGCCTGGGGGTCGAAGTCGATGCCGAGGATCGAGAGGTTGTGGGACTGGAGCTGGCGGTGGATGGCGCCACCGAAGCGGCCCAGCCCCAGCAGGATCACGTCCACCCGGGCCGGGCCGGAGGAACTGCCGGCGATCTCGCTGAAGGGGTTGCGCCGCTCGAACAGCCGCAGCGGCCCCCGCAGCCAGCGGTAGAGCTGATCCGAGCCCAGGATCATGTAGGTGGAGAGGGCGATCGTGATCACCCCCACCAGCGTGATCAGGCTCACCTCGGCCTCACCGAGCTGGCGGAGCTGCAGGCCCAGGGCCGCCAGGATCAGCGAGAACTCCGAGATCTGGGCCACGGTGAGGCCCGCCAGCAGCCCGGTGCGGCGCCGGTAGCCCATCGCCCCCATGATCGCGACCACGATCAGCGGGTTGCCCACCAGCACGAACAGCGACAGCACCAGAGCTGGCCAGAGCTGCAGACCCGCGGCCGAGAGGTTGAGGCCGGAGCCCAGATCGATGAAGAAGAACAGCAGCAGGAAATCGCGCAGGCCCGTGAGCCTTGAGGCGATCGCCTCGCGGTAGGCGGTGGAGGCGATCGAGACGCCGCCCAGGAAGGCGCCCACCTCCTTGCTGAAGTTCACCGCATCAGCCAGGGCGGCCAGGCTCACGGCCCAGGCCACGGCGAACAGCACCAGCAGCTCCTGGTTCTCGGCCAGGCGCCCGAGCAGAGGCGGCATCACCCAGCGCATCGTGGCGAAGGTGCCCAGCACGAAGGCGCTGCCCACCAGCAGCAGGCGGATCGCCTGGGCGGCGATGCCGCCGTCGGCCTGGGTGGTGAAGGAGCTGAGCAGGATCATCGCCAGGATCACGGCGATGTCCTGCACCACCAGGAACCCCACCGCGATCCGCCCGTGCAGCGAGTCGATCTCCCGCTTGTCCGAGAGCAGCTTGACGATGATGATCGTGCTGGAGAAGGTGAGGCACACGGCGATGTAGATCGCCGGCACGGGCCCGTAGCCCAGGGCCAGGGCGATCAGGAAGCCGAACAGCGAGGTGAAGGCGATCTGGCCCAGGCCGGTGGCCAGGGCCACCGGCCCCACCGAGCGGATCAGGCCCACGTCGAGCTTGAGGCCCACCACGAACAGCAGCACCGAGATGCCGATGCTGGAGAGCAGCTTCAGCTCGCTGCCGCCGGACACCCAGCCCAGCGCGGCCGGGCCCACGAGGATGCCGGTGAGGATGTAGCCGATGATCAGAGGCTGGCGCAGCTTCAGGGCCAGCACGCCGATCACCCCTGCCAGCAGCAGGATGGCGGCGAGCTCGTGGAAGACGCTGCTGAAGATCATCAGCTGGGAGCGGCAGGGTTGGAGAGGCCGCCGGCTTCAGAGCACCCGGTAGCGCTCCGGATCGGCCAGCAGCAGGGAGAGATCGGGCACCGCGGCGATGGTTTCACCGGTGCGCGCCCGCAGCAGACGGCAGTGCAGGGCCCCGGGCCGCACCCCCTGGACGCGCCAGCGCAGCACCTGCCAGTCCAGGCCGAACCGGCGGTAGAGGAGAGCCTGGAAGCGCAGGGCCAGGGTGACCTGTTTCGGGTGCGCCCCACGGGGCAGCGGGCGGGCCAGCCGCGCGGCCTCGGTGCGCAGGCTCTCGGGAACGGCAGCCCGCACCTGATCAGGGCCCTGGGATTCGAACAGACGGATCAGGCGCTGGTGCTCCGGGGTGGCCACGTTGTAGCGGCGGCGGCCACCGCGGTGGTTGTGGGTCACCAGCCGGATTCCAGCCAGCTTCGGCGTGAACACGAAGCGGCCGCCCCGACGCCAGGCCCGCAGGAGCCAGTCGCGCAGCGGGGTCCTCCACAGCTGGCTGGAGTGGGCCCAGGGACCCACCCGCCGGGCGAAGCGGCTGCGCACCAGCCAGAAGCTGCTGGGGTCGTAGAGGAGATCGTCCGCCCGCAGGAGCATGCGCAGATCCCGCAGGGCCGGCTTCAGGGTGAGCCGGGTCAGGAATTCCGGCTGAATCCGGCCATCCGGCCCCTCGTGGCAGTCGATCAGCTTCAGGGCCGGCGCCAGCAGCACATCGGCCCGCGCCCGCTTCAGCCGCCGCAGGGCCTGCTCAAGGTGGTCCGGCAGCAGCAGATCGTCGTGGTTGAGGAAGCACACCACCGGTGACCGCACCAGCGCCAGCCCGAAGGAGTTCGGACCTGACTGCTCTCCGAAGCGCTCCGTGAGGTTGTAGTAGCGCACGCGGGGATCGGCCAGCTCGGCCAGCATGGCGCCGGTGTCCGGCTCGCAGCAGTCGCCCACCACCACAGCTTCCCAGTCGCTGCAGGTCTGCAGTTGCAGCGACCGCAGGGTGCTGCGCAGGGCATCCACCCGCTTGTGGGTGGCGATCACGAAGCTGGCACGGGGCATGGCCTTACAGGTAGGCGAGCAGCATGGAGATCAGGCTGCGGGCCTCGTTGGAGAACACCCCCTGGCGCTTCACCAGCCGTTCGATCTGGGCCAGCGTCAGCCAGCTCAGCGACGGCGAGGTGGGAATCGCGTCCGACGGATCGAGCAGGGCGATGGTGTAGCGGGCCACGGAGCGGTAAAAGCGGCCGCCCTCGTCCGAGTGGAGATTGGAGAGCACAGGGGTGGCGCGCTGGTGGATCGGCTCGAGCAGGCGCTCTTCCTGATCGAGCTCGGGCAGGGGGGAGGGGGCTCCGCCCGCATCCTGAAGGGCCGGGCCGTACTGGAACCCCTCCCGGAAGCCGATCTCGGCGCGGCAGCGGAAGAGCAGATGCAGCACTCCGTCAAACTCGCGGGCCAGCAGCACGGCAGTGCCCTCACGCTCCTGGGCCACGATCGGCTGGTCCCAGCTGCGCACTTCACGGTCACTGGAGCTGACTGCCACCTGACGCACATCGAAACTGCCCGCAGGTCCGAGCAGACGGGGTTGGCGGCCCTCCAGCCACGCCTCCTGGTCATCGAGCGGCACCAGGCTCACCGAAAAGGGATGGGTGGAGCGCAGCTGCTGGAGGCGGTCCAGCACCTGCGCGTCACTGGTGTGCTCAGCCTGGGGACCTGCCCGATAGGAGCGCAGGAGGGTCTCGCCGAAGCCTCCCCTGCCGTGCCAGCGGCCGAACGGTCCATCACCCCCCGCCAGGGCGGACCAGTCGGAGGTGGCGATCACCGAACGGGCGTCGGTGTTGATCTGGAAGTCGCTGGCCAGCAGGTCGCACACGTCTCGCACCGGTGCCCAGTGGTGAACCTCACGATCCAGGCCGAGTTCGAGGGTGTCAGGCAGCTGCACCGTCATGTTGCGGTTGTACTTCCCCAGAAAGCGGGTGCCCTGCTCGGACTGGAGACTGTCGGCGAGCACGGTGGCCGCCGGGTCACCGGTGAAGTACTCCAGGAAGGCGGTGGGCTTGCCGTGGTGCAGGCGCTGGTAGTTGCTCTTGGTGGCCTGCACCGAGGGGGCCGCCTGGGAGAGACCGATGTTGCCCGGTTCGGGCTTGGCCTGGATCAGCAGATGGGGCACACCGCCGCGCAGCTGCAGGAGAAAGCCGAGGATGCCGACCTCCGGCTGGTTGATCAGCGGCTGACGCAGGGTGACGCGCCCGTCCGCGTTGGCCTCGACTCCCACGATGCTGAAGAATCCCCCCGAGCTGTGGCGGAGGGCCCCATCGCTGTAGTGCCACTCCCTGGAGTGCTGCCAGGGAATCTCCTGCACGGTCATGTCGCAGGACCCGCGGCGGAGCTCCAGCCAAGACAGCAGAGATTCGGTGGGCACAGGCAGAGTTCTGGAGTGGAGCGGCGGGTGCGCCCAGCTGCCGAAACTAACCCGAGGGGACCGTACTGACGATCCCCTGGCCATCGGTTGGTTGGACGGATCTCAGCTGGCCACGTAGGCCTCCACCGCCTGGCCGAGCTGGCGCAGCCGGGCCAGGGCGTCGCGCTCGAGGTTGCGCACGCGATCGCGGCTGATGCCCAGGATGCGGCCGATGCCGGTGAGGCTCATCGGCTCCTCGGCTTCAGCCAGATCGGGGCAGGGGATGCCGTAGCGCATCTTCAGCACCCGCCCCTGCAGCTCCGGCAGCTGCTCCAGCAGCGCACGCAGGTCCCCCTTCAGGCACTCCCCGTCCACACGCTCCTCCGGCAGCTCCCCATCCCCCGCC
>JBATEO010000153.1:0-1760 GCA_049664045.1 Prochlorococcaceae cyanobacterium | reverse complement strand
GCGCCAGCACCGCCCGCAGCGGCGCCGCGGGCAGGGCGATCAGCCGCGGCGGCAGCGGCGGCCTCACCTTCGGCACGCCCTCGGCTGGCTGGAGCTCACTCCCCAGCGGGTGATCCTGGAGGTTGTGGCTGGCGGCGAACAGCAGCTCCCCGGGGGTGAGGCTCTGCAGCCCCTCGCGCGTGGGCGGCACCAGACGGGCCTCCGGCGCCAGGTCGCGCCACAGGCCCAGCAGCGACACATCGGCCTGGGCCCGGCGCTGCAGCAGCTCCGCCAGCAGGGCCAGCAGCTCGGCGCTGAACAGCCGGTCGGCGCACCATCCCGCGAACGCGGGCTCCTCCTTCAGCAGCGCCAGCAGCCGGGCATCGGCGATCGCCAGCACCTCCACCTCACCGGCCGCCGCCACCTCCTCGCAGGGGGCGGCCCGCAGCAGCGACGCCAGCCCCACCCAGGCTCCCGGCCCCAGCTTCTCGGCCGTGCGCAGCACTCCGGCATCGCGCGCCAGCAGTCGGGCCGAGCCGCTGAGCAGCAGCAGGATCTCCGAGGGGATCAGATCGGCATGGCAGAGCGACTGGCCGAGGCCGTAGAGGCGGCGCTCGCCGCTGGCCAGCAGACGCTCGCGCAGGCCCTCGCCCAGCCCGTCGAGACCGGGAAGGGAGGAGGCTGCAGGGGGATCGGTGGCTGGCATGGTGGGGGGTGCGCTGGCGGCTCAGGCCTCAACCGGCTCGGGGGCGGCGGCCAGGGCCTGCAGGCGGCGGTCCACCTCACCGTCGAGCCAGTCGTTGAACATCTCCTGGGTCATGGCGTCGGCCGCCTCCGGTCCGAAGCTGGCCGGCACCAGGCTCTCCAGCCGCACCAGCAGCCACCAGCTCTCGATCCGGAACGGCTCCAGCACCACCCCCGGCTCCACGGCCCGCAGGCGGGCCACTAGATCGGGATGGCCCTGGTTCAGCGGCACCGGGCCCACGATCCCGCGCGTGGCCCGCTCCGGACCCTCCGCATAGCGCACCGCCAGCTCGGCGAAATCGGCCTCGCCCTCGCTCACCTGCAGGAACAGCTCCCGCGCCAGCCCGCCGTCACGGGTGCGCAGCAGGCTGTACACCACCTGGTCGAGGCTCTGCTTGCGGGCCAGGAAGCGCGATTCGGCCTTGGGGGCGAAGTGCTGCTGGCAGTACTTCCAGATGCGCACCGGGTAGGTGATCCGGTAGTCGAGATCGCCCGGGCCCAGGCACTGCTCGCGGGCATAGGCCTGCAGGGCGGCCTCATCGTCGAGCCGCCGCTCCGCCATGAACTGGCCGCGCGCCGCCTCCAGCTCCTGGGCGTCGAGCGGCACATCGGCCAGCAGCTCCTCCAGCAAAGCCTGACGCAGGTAGCTGCGCAGCAGCCCGTAGCGGGCCAGACGGGCCAGATCCGGGCTCTGCATCAGCCAGCGTCGATGGATCCATCCTGACTGGTCTCCGGGGGCTGGACTGGCCGCGCAAGCGACCGCAATACCCTGCTGCCTAGGGTTGCGGCACCAGGCCTGGTCGCGACCGATCCTCATGCCGGCAGCCACCGCCGCCATGCCCACCGCCATGCCCTCGGCCATCCCCGTGGTGGAAACCTTCCACTCGCTGCAGGGGGAGGGTGTGCATGCCGGCCGCAGCGCCTTCTTCCTGCGCCTGGCGGGCTGCACGGTGGGCTGCCCCTGGTGCGACACCAGGCACTCCTGGCCCCAGGCGGCGCACCCGCAGCGCCCGCTCAGCGAGCTCGCCGCCGAGGCC
>JBATEO010000152.1:0-8403 GCA_049664045.1 Prochlorococcaceae cyanobacterium | reverse complement strand
CCTCAGCGGTGGCGCCGGCGGCGGAGATGCCGGGCACGGCGGCGGTGGCGGTGGCGGCCAGCAGCAGCAGCACCCGGCTGCGCCGCCAGTCCACTGGCGACGTGGACGCCACTGCAGAAGCCTGACCGGACAGAGCCACGGCGGCGGCTCAGAGCGGATCCACCGCCACCAGGGCGCGCAGCACCTGGGGCGGCTCGGTGATCGGCGCCTGCAGGCGGGGGAAGATCCAGTAGGCCACGGCGTGCAGGGTGAGCACGATCACCACGTTCTGCACCCACACCAGCAGCACTGCGGCCCACTGCACCTGATCCAGCTGCACGGCGGCAGCCAGACCCAGAGGCGCTGCCAGCCGTTCCAGCACCCCGGCGGCGGCGGTGGTGATCACCACCCAGAGGTTCTCGCCCACCAGCACCGAGAGCACAGCCACCCGCACCAGAAAGCCGGCGGCGCCGATGACGCTGCCCAGACCCCAGCTCAGCCACCAGCTGCAGCGCCGCCGCCAGCACCAGCCCAGCCACAGGGCCAGGAGTCCGTAGGGGAACACCACCAGCGGGCCGCGGATCGGGCCCATCAGGGCCACCAGCAGCAGGGTGGTCACCGCCAGGCCCTCGCAGGCACAGCGCCAGCCATGGCGCAGCTGCAGCAGGGTGAGCGGCAGGGGAAGGGCCAGTCGGAACAGGGGACTGCCCACCGGGAGGTAGTACAGGGCCACCCAGAGCAGGGCGGTGGCCGCGGCCAGATAGGCCGTGTCCATGAGCTGGCGAGCCTGGCGCGGGCTGAGGCGGCCGCCGGGGGGACGGGCCATCAGCGGGTGGCCGGAGGGCTGGCGGGATCCGGTGCAGGGGTGCTCGCCGGGGCGGCCGGGACGGCGGCGTCGGGAATACGCTCGATCACTTCCACCTCGAAGGCCAGTCCAGCCGCCCGCAGGGCCCGGGTGACGGCCTCGGCCGGGGCCGAGGGATCGGCCCCCGTGAGCCGCAGCGTGAGGCGGTAGGGCGCCGGGGTGATGGCGGCCGGGGGCGGTGGTGGCCCGCCCGCAGGGACCTGGGGAGAGGACTGGGACTGGGAAGGGGCCGCAGCGGAAGACTGACCTGGGGACTGAGCGGGGGGCGTCTCCGGAGCGGGGGACGCCGCAGTGCCGGGCCCGGAGCCCGCGGCGGGGCCCGGCTGGACGGGTGGGCCAGTGGGGGGGACCTCACCCTCGGGGAAGCTGCCGCTGAGCTGCTCGCCGAAGGGCGTGCCGCTGCAGGCCGTCAGGGCCAGAGCCAGGGGGACGAAAAGCGGCAGCAGCCGGCGATCCATCAGCTGTCGGCCGCCTTGATCACCCGAACGGCGCTGGCCCGCAGCCGCCCGGTCTTGGTGGTGGAGGGGGCCTTGCGGGCGGCGGGCTTCTTGGCCGCTGCCTGAGCTGTGCTGGATCGGGCTGTGCTGGATCGGGCAGAACCGGATTTGGTGCTGCTGGACTGGCTGGCGGCGGATTTCACCGTGCTCCTGCGGCCCTTGGCCTTGCCGGAGGCGGCCTTGGCGGCCAGCAGGTCCACCGCCTGCTCCAGGGTGATGGTGTCGGCAGTGGTGCCCTCCGGCAGGGACGCGTTCACCTTGCCCTGCTTCACGTAGAGGCCGTAGGGGCCATCGAACAGCTGGATCGCCTCGTCGGCGCCTTCGGGGGTGCCGAGATCCTTGAGGGCCGTGCGCCCGCCACGGCCCTTCTTGGGCATGGCCAGCAGCTCCAGGGCGCGGGAGAGACCCACCATCAGCACATCGTCCTCTGCCTTGAGGGAGCGGTAGTCCTTCTCCCCCTTGCCCTTGTGGTGCACCACATAGGGGCCGAAGCGGCCCAGGCCGGCCTCGATCCGGCCCCCTTCGGGGTGCTCGCCCAGCTGGCGTGGCAGCCGCAGCAGACCGAGGGCATCCTCCAGGTTCAGCTCCTCGGGCTTAACGCCCTTGGGCAGGGAGGCGCGCTTGGGTTTGGGGTTGTCGTCGCTCACCTGGCCCCGCTGCAGATAGGGGCCGTACTGGCCGAACAGCAGGTAGATCAACTCCCCGGTTTCCGGGTCCTCCCCGAGAGCCTCGGGCCCCTCGACTTTCTGACGCAGAATCAGCTCGGCCTTCTCGGCGTCCAGGTCGCCCGGGGTGATCTCCTGGGGCAGGGTGGCCTTGAGCAGCTCCTCGCTGCCGTCGTCGGCCACCCGCTTGGTTTCCAGGTAGGCGCCGAAGCGGCCGATGCGCACCACGCAGGGCAGGCCCTCCAGCTCCACGGTGCGCGAGGCGCCCGGATCGATGTCGCCCTCCCGCTGAGCCACCTGGGTTTCCAGGCCCTTCTCGCCCTTGTAGAAGCTCTCCAGGTAGGGCAGCCACTGCACCTGGCCGTGGGAGATCTCATCGAGGGTGTTCTCCATCCGGGCCGTGAAGCTGGTGTCCACCAGATCCGGGAAGTGCTCCTCCAACAGGGCCGTCACGGCGAAGGCGGTGAAGCTGGGGGTGAGGGCGTTGTTGGCCAGGGTGGCGTAGCCGCGGTCCACGATCGTGCCGATGATCGAGGCGTAGGTGGAGGGGCGGCCGATGCCCTCCTTCTCCAGCATCTTCACCAGCGCCGCCTCGCTGTAGCGGGCCGGCGGCTGGGTCTGGTGGCCGAGGGCCTCCACCTCCCTGCAGGCGGGGCTGTCACCGGCCTTGAGCGCCGGCAGCAGCACCTCCTGACCCTCCAGGGCGGCATCGGGGTCGTCGGAGCCCTCCACGTAGGCGCGGAAGAAGCCGGCGAAATCGATGCGCTTGCCGCTGGCCCGGAAGCTGGCGGTGCCCAGATCACCCCCATCAACCTCCAGATCCACCGCCAGCATCGTGAGCCTGGCGTCGGCCATCTGAGAGGCCACGGTGCGCTTCCAGATCAGTTCGTAGAGAGCCAGGTCGCGGCCATCGAGGCCGGTGGCGGCGGGGTCGCGGAAGCTCTCGCCGGCCGGCCGGATCGCCTCGTGGGCCTCCTGGGCGTTGCGGGCCTTGGTGGAGAACTGGCGCGGGCTGGGGCTGAGGTAATCCTTGCCGTATTTGGCGCTCACGCAGCTGCGGGCGGCGCTGATCGCCTGGTCGCTGAGGTGCACCGAGTCGGTGCGCATGTAGGTGATGAAGCCCCGCTCATACAGCCCCTGGGCCGTGCGCATGGTTTCCCGGGCCGAGAGCCGCAGCTTGCGGTTGGCCTCCTGCTGCAGGGTGCTGGTGGTGAAGGGGGCCACCGGCTTGCGCACCGTGGGCTTCTCCTCCACCGCCGCCACCCGCCAGGGTGCGGCCAGCACGGCTTCGCGCAACTGGCGCGCCTCGGCCTCGTCCAGCAGGCGCACCTTGCTGCCGGCCTTGAGGCCGCCGGTGTTCTCGTCGAAATCGCTGCCACCGGCGATCTTCACGCCAGCCAGCTGGCTGAGTTTGGCCTCGAAGCCGCTGCCGCCCTGCTCCAGCCGGGCCTTGAGGTCCCAGTAGCTGCCGCTGCGGAAGGCCCGGCGGGCCCGCTCGCGCTGCACGAGCAGGCGCACCGCCACCGACTGCACGCGGCCGGCGCTCAGCCCCCACGCCACCTTCTTCCAGAGCAGCGGCGAGAGGGTGTAGCCCACCAGCCGGTCGAGGATGCGGCGGGTTTCCTGGGCATGGACCAGCTCCATGTCGAGCTCGCGGGTCTGCTCCAGGGCCCGGCCGATGGCCTCCTTGGTGATCTCGTGGAACACCATCCGCTTCACAGGCACTTTGGGGCTGAGCAGCTGCAGCAGGTGCCAACTGATCGATTCGCCTTCCCGGTCTTCGTCGGTGGCCAGCAGCAGCTGGTCAGCGCCCTTGAGGGCGTCCTTCAGTTCCTTCACCACCTTCTTCTTGTCCTTCGGCACCACGTAGAGAGGCTCGAAGTTGTTGGCGGTGTTCACACCCAGGTTGGCCCACTTCTCGCCCTTGTGGGCCGCGGGGATCTCGCTGGCGTTGTTGGGCAGGTCACGCACGTGACCCATCGAGGCCTCCACCCGGAAGTCCTTGGGCAGGAAGGCGCGGATGGTGCGGGCCTTGGTGGGGCTCTCGACGATGACCAGGGTGTGACCCACAGGCAGGTGGACGACCGCTTCCCTCTTTATCGCACCACCTGTCCAGGGCGGCGGGTCCGCAGCCCCGCCCAAGCACCCGGAACAGCGCGGCTACAGTCCCCGCAACAAACCCTGGCCCCCAGAGCCGCTGTGATGTCCCTGCCCGGCGCCCTTCTCACCGCGGTCAATCCCGCGGTCGATGCCATCGGCAGCGGTTCAGGCGTCTCCAGCCTCGCCCTGCAGCTCAACGCCGGGGCGATCGCCCCGGAGGCCGCCGTGCTGCTGGCCCTGGTGGCCTGCCTGCTGGTGGATCTGGCGGGTGAGAAGGTAGCCAGCCGCTGGGTGCCCCTCCTCAGCTACGCCGGTCTGGGAGCTTCGCTGGTGCTGTTGGCCCTGCAGTGGAATCCCGCCGACCTGCAGCCCTCGTTCCTGGGCAGCTTCCTGGCCGACAACATGGCGATCGCCTTCCGGGCCGTGGTGGCGTCATCCACGCTGATCACCCTGATGCTCAGCTGGCGCTATGTGGAGCGCAGCGGCACGCCGGTTGGGGAATACGCCGCCATCCTCCTGGCCGCCACCCTGGGCGCCATGTTCCTCTGCGGCTCCACCGATCTGGTCAGCATCTTCGTGTCGCTGGAAACCCTTTCAGTGGCCAGCTACCTGCTGTCGGGCTACATGAAGCGCGACGCCCGCAGCTCCGAAGCGGCCCTGAAATACCTGCTTGTGGGCTCCGCCGCCGCTGCCGTCTTCCTCTATGGCGCCTCCCTGCTCTACGGCCTCACCGGCGGCTCCACCAGCCTTGAGGCGGTCGGTGCGGCCCTCGAGACCAGCGCCAGTCCGATTGCAGCCCTGGCCCTGGTGTTTGTGCTGGCCACCGTGGCCTTCAAGATCGCCGCTGTGCCCTTTCACCAGTGGACGCCCGACGTGTATGAGGGTTCGCCCACGCCGGTGGTGGCCTTTCTCTCGGTGGGTTCCAAGGCCGCCGGCTTCGCCCTGGCCCTGCGCATCCTGGTGGGCTGCTTCGGCAGCTTCGATGAGCAGTGGAAACTGCTGTTCACCGTGCTGGCGGTGCTGAGCATGGTGCTCGGCAACGTCGTGGCCCTGGCCCAGACCTCGATGAAACGGATGCTGGCCTACAGCTCCATCGGCCAGGCGGGCTTCGTGATGATCGGCCTGGTGTGCGGCACCGAGGACGGCTACGCCGCGATGGTGCTCTACATGGCGGCCTACCTGTTCATGAACCTGGGGGCCTTCGCCTGCATCATCCTGTTTTCCCTGCGCACCGGTTCCGATCGGATCAGCGATTACGCCGGCCTCTACCAGAAGGATCCACTGATCACCCTGGGCCTGAGCCTCTGCCTGCTGTCGCTGGGCGGCATCCCGCCGATGCTTGGCTTCTTCGGCAAGATCTACCTCTTCTTCGCCGGCTGGGCCGATGGCCAGTACCTGCTGGTGGTGGTGGGTCTGCTCACATCGGTCGTGTCGATCTACTACTACATCTCCGTGATCAAGATGATGGTGGTGAAGGAACCCCAGGAGGCCTCCGAGGTGGTGAAGGCCTATCCCGCCATCAACTGGTCCCTGCCCGGCCTGCCCTCACTGCGCGCCGCCCTGGTGGGCTGCGTGATCGTCACGGCCGTGGGCGGCATTCTCTCCAGCCCGCTGTTCACCTGGGCCAGCCAGAGTGTGGCCGGCACACCGATCCTCCAGGCCACCCTTGGCTGAAGCATTGCCCGCCGTGGGCCGTCCCGTCGCCGAGCTGATCGGCGTGGAGAAGGTGTACGGCAGCGGCGACGCCGAGGTGCGCGCCCTTGACGGTCTCGACATGCTGGTGAACCAGGGGGATTACCTCGCCGTGATGGGGGCCTCCGGCTCCGGCAAGAGCACGGCCATGAACATCCTCGGCTGCCTCGACCGGCCCAGTGCCGGCAGCTACCGCCTCAACGGGGTGCCGGTGGAAACCCTCAGCGACGACGAGCTGGCCGATCTGCGCAACCGCGAGCTGGGCTTCGTGTTCCAGCAGTTCCACCTGCTGCCCCAGCTCTCGGCTCTGGAGAACGTGATGCTGCCGATGATCTACGCCGGGGTGCCAGCCGCCGAACGCCGTCAGCGCGCCCGGCAGGCCCTGGAGCGGGTGGGCCTGGGCCAGCGACTGCACAACAAGCCGAACCAGCTCTCCGGCGGTCAGCAGCAGCGGGTGGCGATCGCCAGGGCGATCATCAACGAACCGGCCCTGCTGCTGGCCGACGAACCCACGGGCGCCCTGGATTCACGCACCACCGATGAGGTGCTGGGAATCTTCGACGAGCTGCACCGCAGCGGCATCACGGTCGTGATCGTGACCCATGAGGACGATGTGGCGGCCCGGGCTGATCAGGTGGTGCACTTCCGCGACGGGCGCATCAGCGACTGACTGGCATCAGCCCCCGAGAGGGGCAGCCTCCGTGCCGGGCAGGCCAGGACGCTCGAGACGCTGCAGGAGCTGCCCCATCAACTGGGCAATGACATCGCCACCCAGGGGGTGGAGCGGATTGGAGCCGTGGTCGAAGGATCCGGGGTCAACGGCCACCCAGCCGCCATCGCCGGGCAGACGCAGCTCGAAATGCAGGTGGGGGCCGGTGCTCAGGCCGGTGCTGCCGACCCTGCCGATCACCTCCCCCTGGCGCACGCGATCGCCCGGTTTCACATAGAGCTCACTGAGGTGGGCGTAGAGGGTGCGCCGGCGGGGGTTGTCATGTTCGAGTTCGATCGCCAGGCCATACCCCCCGGCGTTGCCGCTGCTCACCACCTTGCCGGTGAGGGCCGCCACCACCGGTGTGCCGGTGGGCGCCGCCAGGTCGATGCCGGCGTGCATCAGCCAGCTGCCCAGGATCGGGTGCAGGCGGAAGCCGAAGCCACTGGTGTTCAGGGCCGAACCGATCACCGGCAGCAGCAGGCTGCGGTTGCCGTTGCCGGCCACCGGAGCCGGGCGGGGCGTGATCGCGAACACATCGGCGAGACGCAGGCTGCCGCCATCGCCGATGAGCAGAGAGCTCACCGGCACCGTGAGCGGTGTGGTGAGCGGATCGCCCATCGCCCCGCTCCAGCCGCTGCTGCCGGCGACCAGATCCTGCTGAGCAGCCTCGCGGGCAGCGGGGTCGGAGGGATCCAGGGGCCAGGCCTGATTCTCGCTGCGCCCCCGCCAGCGCACCACCATGCCTGTGCGGCACTCCTGCTCGGAGAGGGCACCGCTGCGGCAGGCCTGCCGATGGGCGGGGGCCGTGACGGGGGAGGTCATGGCTCCCGTGCGGATGCGGTTGCTCTCGCTCTGGGTCACGACCCCGTCACGCACCAGCTCATCGAGGGAACGGTCGAAGCGGCGCGGCTCCGGGGAGGCCAACGTGCCGGCATCAGGGCGCAGGGGGGCTGGCGCGGGTCGGGAACCCGGCCGGGTGACACCGGGCTGGGTGGCCGCGGAAGGCCTGGGCTGGACCCTGAGGGGCTCGGCAGGAGGCTTGAGTTCATCAGCCTGGCGGGCCGCAGGGGCCGTGAGCGGAGGCCGGGGGATCGGCTCAGCCGCGGGAGGAGCAGCCGTGCGCTCGCTCGGGGCCGGGTCCGCCAGCGGCGGTTCGGCGGACGCCTGCTGGGCCAGACCCAGAGCCAGGGCAGTGAGACTGGAAGCGCTGAGCAGGGCTACACCCAAGCGCAGGGGCGCCAACCGCCGGAGAACAGGGGCCACGGAGAGGCGCTGCGATGGGAAGTTGACGGCTGGATTGTAAACAAAGCACCCGTGGGTCAGAACCGCCAGCCAGTGGTTCTCAGAACCGGCGTTGCAGGCGTGTGGTGAGGGGCCCCCGGCGCAGGCGCAGGGCACCATCCACGCCCAGCCCCTCCACCTGCCACACCGCACCGAGATGGTGCACGCCCTCGGGACTGGGCAGCAGACGCGCCTCGGCCAGCCGCCGCACAGTGTCCCCACACCCCGCGTGGAGACAGGCCCAGTCGAGGGCCCTCAGCACGCGCCGCTCGAGCCGGCGTGGCCGGGCCTGGGGGTGGCAGCACCCAGGCCCCCCCAGGGCCTCCGCCAGGGCGATGCCACCGGCAGGCACGCGGTTGACGCCGTTGACGCCGATCCCCACCTGGGCCCAGCGCACCGCACTCCCCCGCAGCCGCAGCCGCGGCAGCACCCCGGCCAGCTTGCGCCCCTGCAGGAGCAGATCGTTGGGCCACTTGAGCCTTGGCTGCAGGCCCAGGGCCTCGAGCTCCAGTGCCAGGCCCACCGCCACCGCCAGTCCGAGGGCGGCTGAGGGCCGCTCCGGCCAGGCCATGGCCGCGCTCAGCCAGACGCCGCCGGCGGGCGAGTGCCAGT
>JBATEO010000151.1:0-4068 GCA_049664045.1 Prochlorococcaceae cyanobacterium | reverse complement strand
GCCACGGCCCTGGCGGGTGCCGGGCTGGTGGTGGGCGCAGCAGGGGGCTTGAGGGCGGCGGGCCTCTCCGGGGTTCTGGCGGGGGCTTCAGGCCTCACGGCCTGCTGGGGCTGGGGCCTGGCAGGGGCAGCAGGCTTGACCTCCCCCTGCGGGCGCGATGGAGCAGGAGGAGCGGGCCTGGCCGGAGCGGGGGGGGAAACGGTGGCTGCCTTCTTCACGGTGAGGATGGCCTTGGCCTGGGGCGCAGCGGCGGGTTTGGCGGCGGAGCCGTTGCTGCCCTTCTCGAGCAGCTGGCGGATCCTGGAGGCCTCCGTGTCGCTGATGGAGCTGCTGTGACTCTTCACGGCCAACCCCAGCTTCTCGGCGGCGTCGAGCACGTCCTTGTTCTCCAGGCCAAGGTCCCGGGACAGCTCATAAATTCTGACTTTGCCGCTGCTGGTCATTCAGATCTCCAAAGGACGCGGCCTCTGTGCCGGCAGGCGGCTCCAGGGGACACCGACCGCACGCGCTCTGCGGCCAAAGGCCATCTTGCCTCAGGGGGGGGCAACTCAGCTCCGCGGACCGTCCGCCAGTCGCTGCCCGAGTTCGTCGAGCAGCGCGTCGTCCACTGCACTGCGCAGGGCGCGCTGCAGACGCCGGCGCCGGCGTGCCTCGTCCAGGCAGGCGGGATCGGGGCAGAGGTAGGCCGACCGGCCCATGCCCTGATCCAACTGCACGCCTCCCCCGGCCAGGCGGATCACCCGCCATAGCCGGGTGCGGTCGCGCAGTTGCCGGCAGGCCACGCAGCGCCGCAGCACCGGCTTGTCAGCCATGGGGCTCAGCTCTCCTGGAGAACGCCGGACTCCTCGACGAAGTCAGCCTCCTCCTGCACCTCCTCCTCGTCCTCCGGCAGGGGGTAGAGCTCGCGCAGACGGGCGTCCTCTTCGGCCCGCGCCGCCTGCTCGGCCGCCAGTCGCGCCTCGGCCTCGGCCTGCAGCCGCTCCTCCTCCTCCCTGTGGGAGATCAGCTCGGACACCACAGCATCCTCTGCTGCCTGGTCGTATTCGGCGGCGTTCTTGATGTCGATCTTCCATCCCGTCAGCCGTGCCGCGAGGCGCACGTTCTGGCCCTCGCGGCCGATGGCCAGGCTGAGCTGGTCGGACGGCACCAGCACGTGGGCGTGCTGGCCCTCGGGATCCACCAGCCGCACCATCTCCACCCGGGCCGGGCTGAGGGAGTTGGCGATGTACTGGCCGGGATCGGGGGACCAGCGGATCACGTCGATCTTCTCGCCGCGCAGCTCGTTCACCACCTGCTGGATGCGGGAGCCGCGGGCACCGATGCAGGCCCCAACCGGGTCCACCTCCCGTTCCACCGAATCCACGGCCACCTTGGTGCGCGGGCCCACCGAGCGGCTGGGGGGATTGGCTTCGCGGGCCACCGCCACGATCCGCACCGATCCCTCCTGGATCTCGGGCACCTCGTTCTCGAACAGATACACCACCAGGCCGGCATTGGAGCGGCTCACAAACAGCTGGGGCCCGCGCCGGGGCACCTCGCTCACCTCCTTCAGGAACACCTTGAAGGTGGCGTTGGCGCGGTAGTTGTCGTTGGGGAGCTGGTCGCGCCGGGGCAGCTCGGCCTCCACCTCGGGCCGGCCCAGGCCACTGCTCACGGCCATGATCACGCTCTGGCGCTCGAAGCGGATCACGCGGGCGGTGAGGACCGGATCCTCCAGATCGGCGAACTCCTCCTGGATCATGCGCCGCTGCTGGTCACGGAGCTTCTGGGCCAGCACCTGTTTGGTGGTGGCAGCCGCCATGCGGCCGAAGTCATCCTTCTCCGGCGTCACATCGAGCACCACGGTGTCCCCCACCTGGGCGTCCTCCGCCACCTGACGCACCTCCTCGATGGCGATCTGGTGGTCGTCGCTCTCCACCTCCTCGACGATGATCTTGGAGGCCAGCACCCGGTAGCCCTCCTCGTCGAGGTCGAGCTGCACATCGAAGTTGGAGAAGTACTCCTCGTCGAACGGGTCTTCGCTGATGCCGAGGTAGAGGGTGCGGCGGTAGCGCTCGTAGCCCTTGAGCAGGGCTTCGCGCAGGGCGGCCTCGACCACCGCGGGCGGCAGCTTCTTCTCTTCGCTGATGTCCTCGATGAGGTTGTTCAGCCCGGGGAGCAGGACCAGAGCCATGGGTCTTCGGTTTTGAGGTGATTCGGTTGTGGAAAGGATGTCAGCCGTGCTCGGCGGCGCTGACCAGGCGAACCCCGATCACGGCCTCCCGGGGGATCCGCCGGGTGCGGCCGCGGACGTTGATCTGCAGCTCGCTGGCTGTGCGCTCGAGCAGGAGCCCGTCGCAGTGCATTTCGCCTCCCCTGGTATCGCGGTAGCGCACGGCCACCGGAAATCCGCGGAAACTGCGGAAGTCGCGGTCGTCGTGCAGCTCCTCGCTCACGCCGGGGCTGCTCACCTCCAGAACATAGGGCGCCTCCCCCATCACCCCCGCTGCCTCGAGGGCCTCCCCCAGCGGCGCGCTGAGGCCGGCGCAGTCGTCCAGGCTGATGTCACTGCCATCGCGGCGAGCCGCCAGCACTTGCAGGGTCATGGGGATCCTGTGGGTGTGCAGCTGCACGCCGCGCAGATCGAAGCCCGTCGCCTCCAGGGTGGCCCGGGCGAGCCGTTCCAGCTCGGGGATCAGCGGATGGGTCACGGCATGGCGCGGACGCTGATCTCAACCTAGGGAGCCTCAGGTCAGGGGGTCTCCGATCAGGGAGCCTCGGAGCCTCCCCCGGCCTGCCCGAGGGCCCCACCCAGATCGATCACTGGCGCCTCGGCGTAGTAGTCGCTCTGCACCACCGTGCCGCGCAGGGCCGCCTCCTGGTTGAGGCACTGGGCGCGCTGCTCGTCGCTGCGCAGGTACTGGCACACGCGGGCCCAGAGCTTGGCCCGCGTGCCCGGCGCCCCCTGGCTGAAATTCACCAGGTCGTTACCGCCCACCATGCCCTGGATCTCCACCTGGCAGAGGCTGCAGCGCTGACGGCTGCCGGGGGGAATCGCTGCCATGGTGCGCAGGGAGAGAGGGACAGCAACTTACGCGGATGCGACTGCTGCAGATCAGTGACCCGCACCTGCTGGCCGATGGCGCGGGCACCTACCGCGGGCGCCGGCCCGCCGTTCACCTGGCGGAGGCCCTGCGCCGGGGGGCGGCGCTGGATCGGCCCCCGGAGCTGCTGCTGATCAGCGGTGATCTCTGCCAGGACGAGAGCTGGGGCGGCTACGTGCGCCTGCGCCAGCTGCTGGAGCCCTGGCCCACACCGGTGGCGCTGCTGAGCGGCAACCACGACCATCCCCAGCTGCTGCGCGCCGCCCTGGGCCGGCGGGCCCTCGTGGCGCCGGCGGTGCTGGAGCGCGAGGACAGCCGTGTGGTGCTGCTCGACAGCCACCAGGCCGGGCGTTGCGGTGGTGCACTGGGCGCGCGTCAGCGCCACTGGCTGGCCGGCCTGCTGCAGCGCTGGGCTCAGGAGCCGCCCCGGCCCCTGCTGGTGGCGGTCCATCACCCGCCCGTGCCGATCGGCGATCCCACCATGGATGCCATCGGCCTGGACGATGGTCCTGAGCTGCTGGAGCTGCTACGCCCGGTGCCGTCGCTGGTGGCCCTTGTGTTCGGTCATGTGCATCAGCACTGGCAGGCCGGCCTGCCCGGCCGCGCTGGAGTGCCGCTGCTGGGCTGTCCCTCCACCCTCTGCGGTTTCGGGCCGGTGCAGCCCTGTCCGCTCGGGCGCCCCGACGACCCCGGAGCCCGCTGGCTGGACGTCGACCGGCGGGGGACGCTCCATCAGCGCCTGCTGCGCTGGCCGGCGCCCACTCAGCCCCCTGTCTAGCCTCAGCCCCCTGTCTAGCCTCAGCGACCTGCCTAGCCTCAGTGTCTGTCGGCCGCTCGCTCATCGTGTCGCTGTTCCCGGTCCGGCTCCTGGCGCTGCTGCTGGCCTGCCTGCTGCTGGTGGGGGCGCCGCCGGCCCGTGCCGCCAGCAGCGCCGAAACTCCCGGCCCCGCAGGGCTCGACGCGGCGGCTCCGCACAGCTTCGTGG
>JBATEO010000150.1:0-1664 GCA_049664045.1 Prochlorococcaceae cyanobacterium | reverse complement strand
GCGGACGCCCTGGTGGCGTTCCGGGCCAGCCCGGTGCTGCGGGAGGCGATGGGTGAAGCGCTGCACCGCACCGTGGCGGAGGCCCGGGAAGCGGAGGTGCGCCGCGGCGAGGGGCTCAGCCAGGCGGAACTGATCGCCTCCACGCGCTGCTGGCCGCTGAGCGGCGGCTGAGGGCGGGATCCGCCCGCCACAGCCTGGATCGCTCCGGTGCTGCCAGCCTGAAGGCACCAGAGGCTGAAGCGTGATGGGCTGCCGTCACATCGCCACGTCGGCCTGCGCGGCCATGCCGGCGACCCCCTCGAGGATCTCGGCTTCGACCGGGCAACGATCCTGCAGCGGCTGTCGCTGCAGCCCCTCGGCAACCGCTTCCGGGCCACCTATGCCTACACCAACTTCGGCTTCACCGCCGCCGCCGAGGCCGTGGCCCGCCAGCAGGGCAGCAGCTGGGAGGAGCTGGCCGCCGAACGCCTCTACCGGCCCCTGGGCATGGACCGCACCAGCTCCCGCCATGCCGACTTCCGCGACGCGCCCAACCGGGTGCGGCCCCATGTGCGCCGTGGTGATCGCTGGGTGGTGGGGCCGGACCGGAACGCCGACGCGCAGTCACCGGCAGGCGGAGTGAGCTCCAGCGCCCACGACCTCAGCCGCTGGCTGCGCCTGCAGCTGGGCGGCGGCCGCTTCGAGGGCCGCCGGCTGGTGGCGGCGGCGGCCCTGGCCGACACCCACCGCCCGCTGAGCGTGAGCCGGGGGGCGGTGCAGCTGAGCCATTCCGGCGCCTTCGCCATGGGCGCCGCCACCGCCGTGTATCTGCTGCCGGCCGAGGGGCTCGGGGTGGTGGTGCTCACCAACGCCGCGCCGGTGGTCCTGCCGGAATCCCTGGCCCTGGGCGTGCTCGACCTGATCCACACCGGCGGGGTGCAGCGCGACTACCTGACGCTGCTGCAGCCGCTGATGGCGGCGTCGATGGCCCAGGCCTACCCCGCGATTCCCACCCCGGCCCGGGCGCTGCCGCCGCGGCCCCTGGATGCCTACGTGGGGCGCTACCGCAACGCCCATGTGGGCCTGGCGGTGGTGAGCCGCGCCGGCGCCGGACTCCGCCTCCAGCTGGGCCCGGCCATCACCTCCTATCCCCTCACCCACGTGAGCGGCGACACCTTCCGCTACCAGCCGCCGGGGGAGAACGGGGCAAGACCCAGCGCCGTGGTGTTCGAGCCCGCCTCGGCGGCCGGAGACGGGGCCGCGATCAGCCGGCTGCGCATCGCCAACCTCGACACGGAGGGGCTGGGGGTGCTGCAGCGCCAGTGAGGACATGGCGGAAAGGGCCCCAAACCGGCGCGGATGACCCTGGTGGACGCAACGCCGTCACCCATACGGTCGGGACAGCGAACCCGACCCACCACCCCAGATCCACGATGGCCACCGACAGCCTGGGCAACCGCTTCAGCGGCGCCGACGAACCCACCCTGCAGCGCGACGGCGAGCCCCTGCACACGCTGGAGCCGTTGCTGGCGGAGCGGCCCTGCTTCGCCATGGGCCATCTCCTGCACGCCTGGCTGCACCTGCTGAGCACCGAACCGGCGGCGCCGGCGGTGGCCCGGCAGGACCTCGAGCGGGTGGACGGACTGCGGCTGGAGCCCCGCGAGCGGGGGCACGCCGAGGCCGTC
>JBATEO010000149.1:0-6037 GCA_049664045.1 Prochlorococcaceae cyanobacterium | reverse complement strand
GATCAGCTACCTCAAGGCGATCCCGGATGCGCGGATGCGGCGTGGGGTGCGGTTTCCGGCCTGGTCTCTGCTGCTGGTGGCGGTGCTGGGCATCCTCAGTGGCTGCCAGAGCCTGCGGGATCTGGAGTGAGGTGGGTGCCTTTTATTGGGCAGCTCTGGCCCCTGACATCGTTAACCCTGGACGGGAGGAACAGGGTTCGGACTCAGTGTAGACCTCGTGGGGAGTTCTGCCTCCCAGAGAGCTGTGGGGTCTTACATGGGAGTACCTCCACAGAAATCGGGCCAGGCTGATCTCAGCCTTCCATCCATCGCTGTAGGCGTGCAGGTACACCTCCTCATACTTGACCGTGCGCCACAGTCTCTCCACCAGAATGTTGTCGTAGCAGCGCTTTCGGCCCGACCAGCTGATCTTGATCTCCGCAGCCTGCAGCCTGGCCACGAAGTCGGCTGAGGTGAACTGGCAGCCCTGATCGGAGTGGAAGACCTCTGGCTGACGCCCACCTTCCAGCGCCATGTCCAGAGCATCCAGACAGAACTCCGTCTCGAGGCTGTTGGAGAGCCTCCAGCTGAGCACGTGCCTGGAGAAGAGATCCACGATCGTCACCAGGTAGAGGAACCCTTTCTGAAGCGGGATGTAGGTGATATCGGTGGCCCAAACTTGATCCACAGCCGTGACCTTACTGAGCTCCACGAGGCAGGGAACGCGCTCGGATGGGCCACCTGGGACCGTGGTGCGAGGTTTCTGGTAGATCGCCCGTAAACCCATGCGGCGCATGAGGTTTTGCACTCGATCACGGCTGATCGGAATCCCATCTCTGGCCAGATTGCCCACCATCCGGCGCCTGCCGCTGCAGGGATCCTCCAGGTAGAGCGCGTCGATCCTGGCCAGGATCCGCAGGGTTGATTCACGCACCGGTGTTGGCCGGTAGTAGAGCGTCGATCGCGGCAGACCCAGCAGCGCACATTTGCGGCTGACGCTGAGCTCAGGGTGGTCGTGATCGACCAGCTTGAGCAGTTCAAGGGCATCAAAGCAGCTGAGACTTTTTTTTGAGCCACTCCAGCTCCATCTGCAGCCGGCCGATCTGCTGGAACAGCTCTGCCTCCTTGGCCTGCCCCTCTTCCTTGTCCTTGGTCTTCTTGCCTCTGGTGAACAGCTCGCTGGCACCGTCGAGGAGCTGGCGCTTCCACTGGCTCACCTGGATCGGGTGGATGGCGTGGTCGGCGGCGATCTCCTGGATCGTCTTACGGCCACTGATGGCTTCCATGGCGACCTTGGCCTTGAACTCGGGGCTGTGGGTGCGGCGCTTACTCATTGGTGGGAGCCCCTTTCAGGGGTGGTGCCCCGCCTCAGAGGTTAACGATGGGACCTGTCCAGAAAAACCAGACCACCTCAAGCGGCTGCGCTGACGGCGGGCTGCGGCCTTCTGGGCTGTGCTGCCGAACTGCGGACTGCTGCCATCGCGGCGGCGGCGCACCCACACGCCCCGGCGGATCAGGCGGCTGTCATCGGCGTTGGCCTTGCGGACGCTGACCAGCGAGCCATAGCCTGCGCGGTGTCTCGCTTTCGACCGTGCGCGTGCGGACGCGGATGTGGGAGCAGCCACCACCGTTGCCGTGGTGCGCCGGCTCCAGAAGGCCAGGAAGTACGGCACAGCAGAAAGGCCCGGTGGGGCCGGGCCATTGGAAAGGCGCTCAGCGGGTTGGCAGCACCAGAGCCGGTCGGCTGCCGCGAGCACGGCTCACCGTGACGACCATGCCGGGAAGGGCGCGCCCCACCTGGGTGGCGCGGGCCGTCGCCCTTTTGCGGTGGTAGGGCGACTGGTGCATGCTCCGGCCGAGCCTGCGGGAGCGGCGGTCCCAGTGGCTGAGGTACTTGCGCATGGCGCTGGCTCCCTGGTGGTCAGTTGCGGACGCCGGCTGGCTTGCGCGCGTAGGTGGCGCGATAGAGCTCCGAAGCGCTCATCTCCTGCAGTTTGGTGAGGTTGCCGTCGCCTTCCAGCTCCGCGAAGGAGGTGGTGACGCCGATGCCGCCGCGCTGCTGAAACAGGAAGCTCAGCACCGGATGCGACCGCAGCGACTCGACGTGCTCGGTGGCGTTCACCTGGCCGTCGTCGCCCAGCAGCGGGTTGCCCTTGCTGTCGATCGGCACCAGCCGGTCGCGGCCGTTGGCGTCCTTCTCCAGCTTGAACTCCCCGCCCACCTGTTGCTTGAAGATCTCGAAGAAACTGCCGCGGTTATCACCGCCGGGGCGGCCCTCAGCGTCGATGAACAGACGCTCCAGCAGCCGCTCCTTGCGGATCTCCTCCACCTGGGCGAGGGCCGCATCGCGCTCCTTGGCCACGGTGCGCACCTTGCGGTCGGCGTTGGCCTGCAGCTGGCGCTCGCGGTTGGCGATCTCGCGCTCCAGTTCCTGCCGCTTGCGGTCGGCCGCCTGCAGGCGGGCGTACTCCTCGGGGTTGATCTTGGAGAACTGGGTGAGCTGGCTCTTGAGCTTGCGCAGCTCCTTCTCCAGCCGGTTGGTCTTCTGCCGCTCTGCCTTCAGGGCCGCGGCGCGGGCATCGGCGTCCTCATCGCTGGCGCCAGCAGCCGCAGCGGCCGGATCGTCGTCGCCGGCTGCATCGCTGTCGTCGTCATCGGGATCGTCGTCATCGTCAGCAGCACTGCCGGCAGCGCCCGCCTCGTCATCGCCGCCGTCATCGTCTGCGTCGTCGTAGTCGCCGCCATCGTCGCCATCAGGGCCCTGGTTGGGCCATTGCTGCTGCTGGCTGTAGTTCACCAGCGGCTGCTGCAGCGGGGGCTGCAGGGCCTGGAGGTCTTGGAAGAAGCGCTTGCTCATGGGTCCACCCATCGCGGCTGTGGTTGATGCGGGCGCCCACCAAGGCTGCGCACGCACCCTCTATTGCCACCGGCCCCGGCGCAGCATCAGATCGTCGCCACAGTGCCGGGCTCGGGCACCGGCTCCGGCTCCGGGTCGGGGGGCGGCTCGGGCGGCGGCTCCTCATCCAGCCACGAGCGGTCATCCGGATCAACAGAGCTGCGGCGTTTCGGCGGCAGCAGCACCCAGATCCCCGGCGGCAGGGGCGCCGAGGGACGGAAGCCAGGCACCAGAACCTCCAGGCCTGGATCCAGCAGGGAGGAGGGGCGGGTCTGCGGCGCCACAACCCCAAAGCCGATCGGCAGCGGATCGCTGCTGCCGTAGAAGTCGAGATAGGGCGCGTTGTAGGTGCGCAGCGTCGGCGGGGTGGTCTGATACAGCTCCGAGAGGCTGCGCAGCGTGTCGCCCTCCACCACGGTGTGCGTCACGAAGCGCTGGATGTGGGGGTTGTTGCGCATCAGCCAGTCCACCGTGGTGCCGTAGATGCCGGCGAGCATCAACAGCGTCTCGCCGTCCACGGTGGTGTGCACCATCAGCGGCAGCACCATCGGGTTGTGGTTCCGCAGGGTCTGCACGGTGGTGGCGTAGTCGTCGGCGATCCGCTGCAGGGTGTCGCCCGGCTGGGTGATGAGGTGGCGCTGGGGCTTGAGCAGCAGCTCGACCCGCTCCCCCAGCTCGGACTGGATCAACCGGCCGATCCCGCCCGGCCCGAAGGGAAAACCGGCGCTGAGCAGGGTGCAGCCGTAGAGCTGAGCACGGGGCTGGGCCGGCAGCACGCCGGGAGTGGAGAACCCGGTGAGGTCGCCGAGCCAGGCGATGCCGCCCTCCACCGGCGGCCAGAGGGTGCGGTTCGGCGGCTGCACAAAGATCGGCTCGCCGTCCTCGTCCTCGCCCGGAACCGGCAGTGGCTGGTGCTCAGGCCGCAGGCCGGGCGCCTGCCAGGGGAGTTCGGTATCGAGCCAGGCCCAGGGCGCCTGCAGGCTGAGGTCGACTTCCGCGCCGCGGGTGATGGTGCCGCTGCAGAGCACATCGCCGCTGCTGGCGCCGGGGCGGGAGTCGCTGCTGTTGAGCAGCTTCTCCTGGCGGACGAACAGCTCCAGCACATGCCAGGCCAGGATCGCCGGCTGGCGCCGGCGCGGGTGGTCCACCAGCGGCAGCAGGGCGCGGACGGTGGCCTGCTCCTGCAGCGGCGATGGCGGCAGGGCGGAATCAGCCACGGATCAGCGGGCCGGAGAAGCGATCGGGCTGCTGCGGAAT
This sequence comes from Prochlorococcaceae cyanobacterium, assembly GCA_049664045.1. Classification (GTDB taxonomy): domain Bacteria; phylum Cyanobacteriota; class Cyanobacteriia; order PCC-6307; family Cyanobiaceae; genus NIES-981. The sequence continues at coordinate 1,905 of JBATEO010000149.1, read as the reverse complement.
CCAGCTCTGCAGACGCGGCAGGATCAGCAGCAGCTCGCGCACATGCGCCGCCCGCAGTCGTGCGGGAGGGACCGGCGAGGGTGGCGTGGGGATGGCGTATTCGGTGGACACCTCCTCCATCAGCAGCTCGGTGGCGTACTCGATCACGTCGAGCTTTCGCCGGGGGAGCACATCCGGCACCGGCCCGGCGGCGCCCTTGCGCGTCACCTTGCGCACCTGCGGCAGCAGCTCAGGCCCGGCAACCGGCGGCGGGTTGTCGATCCGCTCGATCACATCAAGGTGAGCACGGGCCGCAGGGATCGCGTCGGGGTAGTGGGTCTCCAGCTGCTGCATCTCCTCGTTGATGGCGCGGATCGATCCCGGCGTCACGGGGATGCGCAGAGCCCGGCGGATCGCCTCCAGGTCCGTTGGCCGCCAGCGGTGGGTGTCGCTCATCGCTCCTCCGGAACGTGCAGGGTGTCGCTGGTCCCATCACCGGCAGGGTTCACCACACCGGGCATGGCCGCCAGGTCCAGCTGGTGCCTTAGCTCTTTGTCGGTGATGATTCCGCGCTGGTGCAGCTGCAACCATTCACCGATGGTCGGCGTGGGCCGCGGCGGGGGCGTCATCGGCGACACGGTCAGCGACACGCCGGCCTCGGCATCCAGCCGCTCGGCGGTGAGCGCGCACCAGTGCTGCAGCAGGAGCGTGAAGACCGACGACTTGCGCGCCGCCAGGGACTGCAGCAGGGCGAACGCCTGGCCAGCCGAGAGGCTGATCTCCTTGTCGCTGATACCAGGGCCGCGGTTCTGCGTCGGCACCAGCGCGTCGCGCCGCATCGTGTCCTCCAGGTGGAGCAGATGAGCGCGGTGCTCAGCCAGGCTGCGGGCGCGGATCTCCTTCCAGTTGAAGTCCGCGCCATCGGGGAGATCGAGGAAGGCGTTGGTGCTCAGCACCAGCGGCTCGGCGGAGCAGTGCTCGCCCTCGGAGGTCTCCACCTCGCCGTAGCGATCCACCACGCCGGTGCGGACGCCAACGGGCAGGGCGCAGCGGCTGAGCAGGTCCTCGTATTCGCTCTTGAGCCGGAAGTGCGTCAGGTACTGGTGCGCCAGGCCCAGGTGCGGCAGGTCCCCCTCACCGAAGTGGGCGCCATCGGTGGCGTACCAGATCGCCGGCAGCCGCGAGAAGCCGCGCAGGAGCTGCGGCTCACCCAGGCGCACCGGAACGTAGCCGGAAGGGTCAGCAGCCGAGCGCCGGGCCTGCTGGTGGGTGAGGCGGAAGCCATCGGGCACCAGCCGGACCTGGGTGTAGGTCCAGTCCTCAATCCGCGGCGCCTCCAGGATCTGCCCATCGGGGTCCACCATCAGCACCGGCGTGGCGCCGTAGTGGCTGGGCTGGACGGGGCGGCGGTGATCGCGGCGGATCGTCAGCTCCAGCAGCAGGCGGGAGAGCGGGTCAACCCGCCAGTGCAGCAGGTCCGAGCGGGGCACCAGGGCCAGCCGGGGGATGGAGCCACGCACGCCGCGGGCGATCGCCTGCAGCCAGTCGCCGTTGGAGCTGTAGGAGATCTCCGGCGGCAACACCAGCAGCAGGCAGCCGCCATCGCGCAGCACCAGCAGATCGGCGATGAACAGGAACACCCCAAGGTCGGTGCCCATCCCGTCCACATCGCCGATCACCTGCCGCAGGGTCTGCGGCAGCGCCCGCCAGTGCAGGAAGCTGAGCATTCCCGCGTAGGTGCGCAGCGCATCGCGGAAGAAGCCAGAGGGCCGCGCGTGCTGGATGCGCGACGCGTAGACGTGACGTGGACCCCGGAAACTGAACCAGTCCTTATGAGAGCTTCCCTACCGGCCAGACTTGGCCAGGAGAAGCCCCATGAAACGCAAGCGCCACACCCCCGAGCAGATCATCCGCAAGCTGCGCACC
>JBATEO010000148.1:0-3677 GCA_049664045.1 Prochlorococcaceae cyanobacterium | reverse complement strand
TTGCCCCGCTGAGGCCTGGATGGCCGGTGCAATGGAGGCTTCCGATCTCACCACCGGATCGCTGATCACCCGGCACCTGAGCGTGCGCACGGTGCGCGATCTTGCCCTCTACGAGCAGCATTCAGAGATCATCCAGCGGCTCTGCACCGCGTTGGGATTCAAGGAACCGGCCACGGCGATGGCCTGGGTGTTCGACCAACTGGAGCAGTCGCAGGATCTGCAGAAGGCGATCTTCGATCTGCTCAACGACTGAACCTGAGCCGCTGCCAGGCCGCAGCTCATCCCCGCCTCGGCCAAAGCACACCGGCGCCGGGCCTGCTGCTGCCGCCACCGCCACCGCCGCCGCTGCCACCACTGCCGCCACCGATCAGGTCGGCCGCAAAGCGCTCGTAGAAGGGATGGCCCGGCGCCTGCGATAGGCCCACGAGCTGCGGCCAGAAGATCGTCTCCCCGTCGGGGGTGTTGAAGGACGCCTGGCCGATGCGGCTCGCGCGGGGCAGAGCATGAAGCCGGCAGCCGAACTCCACCGGCTCTCTCCAGGGGAAGGCCTCAGCAGCAGGCAGCCAGCCGTCCGGCACCGTGTGCCCATCCGGCAGGAAGAGAAACAGGAAATCGTCGCTGGCCAGCGCGGTGTTGATGGTGCTGAACGTGCCGAGCTGGTGGAGCGTCGGAAAGCCCGGAACGCCCGGAACGTTCAGCCGGTTGCCATCAAACGGCCGCCCGCTCACGGTCGCCAGGGCGATGCTGCCGGCCACCATGCCCGGCGGGTAGGGGAACCGGGCCCCGTCACCGCCGGCGGTGAGCGCGCCCAGGTCGCGCAGGGTCGTGAGTGAGGGATAGATGAGGTAGGGCTCACTCCACAGCGTGTTGGCCGTGTTCTGCATGCCAATCCCAAGCCCAGACCAGATCACGCCGGTGGGCCAGAGGCTGGCGGTCAACGAGAAGGGTCCGCTCTGATCGCTCCCGGCTGGCCGCTGATTGCGGTAGCTGCGGGCTACGAACAGCCAGGAGTTGATGGAGTCCTGCCAGGACAGCGAGAACCACTGGGGCGCATACCAGGGGTTGCTCGCCACCGGCGCACCGTGATTGGCCAGCCAGAACAGGATCTGCTCCTGGCCAGCCGTGGTGTCGCGGACCATCAGGATCGTTCCGCCGACATCGGGGTGGTTGATGTATGGCATCCCCGGCTGGAGGAGCCAGCGTCCAGCGCTGTCGGGATGGAAGTCGCCGTAGACCAGGCCGCTGCCACTGGGCCGGTAGGCAGCATCAAAGCCCGTGTTCCACTCCAGCGTGAGCTTGTCGCGGCTGGTGTGCTGAAACGGTGGATCTGCACTGATCGTCCGCATCAGCACCGACCAGGCCGCAATCGGGTGCTCGAACCGGATGCGAAAGCCGATGTTCGTGGCCGCGTTGCCCTGATTCGGCAGGTTGGGCAGGGAGAGGTGATGCCCCGGATGGCTGGGGTTCACCGCGTCAAAGAAGCTCTGCAGCGCCAGCACGATCGTGGGCACCGGCCCGCTCCCCAGCCGGTCCATCCAGTTCCACTGCGCCCAGCTCTTGCCGCCGATCTGCAGGCTCATGGCGCCGGCCCCTCGATCTGCACCGCGAAGCTGCGGGCCGCCGTCAGCCAACGGCTGCCATCAGCGAACAGCAGGTAGTAGTTGGGGTTCAGATGGCCGGCACAGATGGCGATGTCGGCCGGCAGCCGGTAGAGCGGCGAGAGCTCCAGCGTCGCCGGGGCCGCCGCCGGCGTGAGTGTCACCAGCGCCGGGATCACCAGCTGGTTGAGCACCACCCGATCGATCACCGGGTGGCAGAAGCGGGCCTCGTAGGGCGCCACCGCCTGGCGGCCCATCGCCCGCAGGGTGGTGGGGATGCTGGGCAGCAGCAGCCAGCCGCCGTAGTTCTGCTCGCGGCAGAGCAGCAGCGAGTGCACCCGGCTGCTGAGGCTGCCCTGGGTGATCGAGGCGGTGAACCACTCCTGCCCCGGCTGATCCGAGGCGGCGATCATCAGGGCGAACGGCAACCCGAAGCCCAGCGAGAAGCCCGAGCTACTGATCGTGCCGTCGGTTCCGGTGGCTCCTGGCTCAAGGGTGGAGTAGGCGCCCGGGTTCACGGTCCTCACCCGGCTGCAGCCCAGCAGCGTGGAGGCATCCGCCAGGGTGGTGTGCCAGGCCATCCAGATGTGCACCCGGCCCTCCAGGTCAGCGTTGGGATCGGTGGCCTGGATCGTCCAGCCGGTCCCGCCCGCCTCCTGGCCGGGGCCCTCGATCACCGCCAGGGGCCGCAGCGGATCGCGGGGGCTCACCAGGGCGATCCAATCCCGCAGCGGCCCATCGAGCGCCAGGTGCGCAGCCAGACAGCCCTGCTGCGCCTGCTCCGTGCCGACCCCCGGGAACTCCTGGTAGTGGGTGAAGGTTGCCGCCATCAGCCCAGCACCAGGGCTTCCAGCTCCAGCGACACCAGCTGGGTCTCGGCGTAGCTGCTGCGCAGCACCCCACGCAGCAGCGGCAGCTGCGGATCGTCCTGGCTGGCCCAGCTGGTGCCAGGCGGCAGAAGGAGCGTGTTGATCTCGGCGGTGAACACCAGATCGCAAACCACCCCGGCATGCGGAGCCGGGTCGGCGGCCACCGGCCTGGTGGCATCAGCACTCCGGGCCGCATCGGAGAGGTAGAAGCTGATCCAGGTCGGGGCGCTGCAGTCCACCCGCAGCAGCACCCCGGCACTGCCGAGCCCCGCCAGGTCCAGCGGCGTCACCCGCTCACCAGCGCCCACTTCGAGGGTCTGCTGGAGCTGGAGCCGCTGGGCCCCGCCGCTGCGCTGCACCCAGCTCGGCATCCGCTCAGCCTCCGCCTCAGGCGATCACCGCCACGCGGCGGATCGCCCGCCAGTGGCGCGTGGTCGTCTTGCTGCCAGCCCCCCCGAAGCCATCCATCCAGCTCAGGTAGCGCTGCTGGCTGGTGGTGGAGCCCTGCGTCGAGACGCCATAGAACTGGCCCATGTCCAACGCCTGCGCCTGGTTCAGCCGGAATGCGCTCGCGCTGGTCTGGCCTGGGTTGGTGTCGTAGCCGAACTCACCCCGCTGCGGCACGGCGTAGGGGTTCACGCCAGCACCGGGCTCCTCGGTGTTGGGGTAGTCGCCGCCGCCCTCGGGCTTGAGGGTCCAGAACAGGGCCAGCAGCTCGAACTGGCTGGGGACGTACCAGTCGCTGTAGCCGCCAATGGACAGCCCGCGCGCCCAGGCCGCCGCCGGGTGGGCAGCAGCCCCGGCATCGAACGCCGCCTGGCTCGCCGCCAGGCCGTCGAAGCTGCTCTCGGTGCCGGCCGTGGCGGTGTTGGCGCTCTTCCAGGCCAGGCCGGAGGTTTCGCCGCCGGCCTTGGGCGCCACGATCAGCGCGTGGCTGGCCGTGCCGTTTCCCGCAAGCGAGTACAGCCCGCCGTAGAAGCCACCCTCGAGGGGTGCGCCCAGCGCCGGCAGGCTGGCGACCGGAGTGCCGGCCGGGGCCGGCTCGAGCCGGTACACCTCACCGCTGGCCATGTCCAGGTACAGGTCGCCCTCCAGCGCTCCCGCGATCGGCGCGGTGGGGGCGCCGGTGCCCACGAACCAGCCGGTGCCGCGTGGGCCCGCAGGCCCGATGCCGCCCTGGGATCCGGCAGGCCCCGCTGCCCCCTGGGGC
>JBATEO010000147.1:0-26508 GCA_049664045.1 Prochlorococcaceae cyanobacterium | reverse complement strand
GGTGCGCAGCTTGCGGATGATCTGCTCGGGGGTGTGGCGCTTGCGTTTCATGGGGCTTCTCCTGGCCAAGTCTGGCCGGTAGGGAAGCTCTCATAAGGACTGGTTCAGTTTCCGGGGTCCACGTCAGTGGGGCTGGCCTTCGTGGCGCTGGCTGCTGAGGTGCAGACCTACCTGCAGCTGGATGAAGGGAACAAGGCAGCGCGCACCCTCCGCCAGGGACTGGAGGAGCTGCGGCCTGGCCTCACGCAGTTGATGAACGCGGTGCTGGACTGCAGTTGCCACTACCTCAAGCCTGAGTTCAAGGGTGAGGTGGATCTCGATCTGGTGCTCTGGCTGCACAACGGCTTTCGGCGGATGCAGCGCAATCCAGGCGAGGCCACCATGGAGCTCACCGCCAGCCAGCTCTTCGATCGCCTGAGGACAAAGATCGGGCCGGTGTTCAGCAACCACCAGGACTGGCACGGGGAGATCCCCCAGGTGATCGTCGACACCAGCGATGTGCCGGATGCCTGGATCGGCCCGCTGAATCAGGGCACCGACAAGGCTGCCCGCTGGCGCCAGGTGAAGGCTGAGCTGGCGGAGGGGATCAACAAGATCGTCTCCCTGGTTGAAGCCCACGACCGCCTGCTTGCCCAGGTCCTGCAGCTGGAGGAGATGGAGAGCATGGGACTCAGGCCCAGCGAGCTGCAACTGCAGATGCAGCTCCCACAAGGCAGGGCTGCCGCTGTGGTCCTTGATCCACGATGGATCAATCAGGAGGCCCCGCATGAGCGAACGACTGGTTGATCAGCCGCTGCTGATCACTTCCATGGGCATGAGCTGAACGCTGTTCAATCACAGTTGTGCTGCTGATGCACCGTTCCACCCCACCAATGAATAAGTCAGCCGTCTCTGGCCTCGCACGCGCACGTGAAATTGCTGCAGACATTTCCGGCAGGTTTCCCCACCCCCCTTACGTCCACTCCGACGGGTAAAAAACCATAGGGGGGGGGGGGACCCATTCTCGATTGCAAATGAGACTCATTCTCATCTGCGTACACGTACAAACTTGTCTCGCGCCTGCGTCGCAGAACTCTCTTGTTGCTGATCCTGCACAGGCATCTATCCCGGCTGGGCCCCTAAATCCTTGGCTGGATAAGGCTGGACTTCTCCATTACTATTCGATATCCATCTCCAGAGAAGATTCCAGCTATCCCACTTCGCATACGATCTGCACCAGCAGGCATGCCCTATCCAGGCAGATGCACTCTATCCGCCGCCTTAACTATCCAGGCAAGGTAGAGAACTTCCATCCTCGACATTTCTATCCCCGGGGGCGCTGGCGTGGTGGACGCAGTGACGACATTCACTGCACAGCAGCTCAACCATGGCTGAATCCACCACCGCCCACCAGCCAAGCAGCGTCAAGATGCCGGAAACAAACAGCGCTCCCGCCCTCGCCTCCCAACCCCTCCTCTGCGGTGGTCCAACTCCGCAGGAGACGGCCCTCATGGCCGCTGAGCAGGCGGGGCGCTACCGCAACGCCGGGCCGCTGTACGCCGCATCCGGCATCATCGGCGATGCCTCACTCGAAATCGGTTTTCACACCGGCGATGGGCGGCAGCTCCAGCGCACAGGCATCGGCTTCTACCTGCGGAGCGATCACCTCGCCAAACGCTATGTGACGCTCATGATCTGAACGCCACATCGGCCCCAGGCTCCACAGCGCCTCCTCCTCCGGGGGCGCTTTCATTCTTCAACCCAAGGGCAGCCTGGAGTGCCAGCGCCAGCGCACCACCGCCCACCCCATACGCCACCGCCGGTGAGCCCAGGCCATACTGCCGCATCAGCTCTCCGGGCTCGGTGTAGGCGCGTGAAGGCTGCCCCGCCAGGATCGCCTGCCGCAGCTCCAGGGTGCGCTCCAGATCGACATCCCCACGCTCGCTCAGTCCCGGCAGGTAGCGGCTGCGCCCGAGCAAGGTTGTGACCTGCGCCACCTGATCCTCATGGTCCAGTCCCGCCTCCTGCATCCGGCGCAGCCCCTGCCGCAGCCGCGTGGCGTCGAACTCCGGATCCACATGCCCGTGCAGCAAGCCCAACGTCTGGGGCGACAGCACCCCAGCGTGGCGGTGCAGATCGTCCAGCAGGTGTCGCGCCAGCCGCACCTGGGTGTCGTCCGCTACGACCGCCACACCACCTGCCTGGCGCTCGATCGGACGCACAACACCATCGGCGATCAGATCGTTCCATGCGCGTGTCACGGGGTTATCCAACACCGCTGCCGCCACAGGGGACACACCCGAATGCTCTCTCTTCCGCTGCGCAAGCATGCCGCCTCTCTCCCTGTCTCCAGGGTAGGGAAGTGAAATTCTGCGGATCTGTGATGCCCCTGCTGGAGCTCCTTGGGCTGATCCCCGCATGCAGAATTCAGCCCAAGGATCCCACAATCTGCCGGCTGAGCTGCTCAAGCGGAATACCAATGTCATTGGTTACAAACGAAATGATTATCCTGTCCTTCAAGAAGACACCTGCGGGAAGCGGGTCGAAACCACCGCTCTCACCCAGCCTCACCTCCAGCTGATCAGTCCGTACACCCTGAACAATGATCCTGTCGCTTTCATCCAGCAGGTCATCATAGTTCTCTGACGCAAACTGCAGCAGGCTGTCCCTGCCCTTGTTCAGCTTGTAGATGACAGTGTCCGCATCGCCATCAGCGAGCGCTCCAAGCCAGGGCAGCAATGAACCCCTGCCACCAATCCTGACAAAGTCAGCTCCCTTTCCCGCATAGATCGTGTCACCTTGGCCCAGACTCTCCTGATCAGCTCGCCCGCCATAAATTCTGTCATCACCAGAGCCACCGATCAACAGATCATTATTGCCACGACCCTTAATCGTGTCATTGCCGGATCCACCCTTGATCATGTCCCGGCAGGGACCACCTATTAGCAAATCATCCCCGCCCCTCCCCAGGATCTTGAACGGGCAGCGGCCAGCCACAATGGTGTTGGCCTTGTCCGTGCCCTGGATCTCCTCTGGCTGGAAGAATCCCATCTCTCCTCTCCATCCACATCTATCTCTTGTCTAATCCTCGCGACTCCAAGAGTCGCGCCAGTCAATCTTTCTTCACAGCCTTTCCCATCCAGGCCATTCCTATCCACGTCCCTTTCTGTCAACAGGCAAGCCCTTCGCCTCGATCCGTTCTCTAATCGTTCGCTCAGCTAATCACGATTTCTATCCCCGGGGGCCCGGCGCTGGTGTTCCGCCATTGCGGAGCGCGTTCTCCGCCCACTCCGGCTATGTCCACAACTGTTGCTTCTGCCCACCGCAGAGCTCCCCAGCCGCCCAGCACCAGCCCTGAAGAGCGCCTCACCGCCGAGCTCATCGCCCTGATGGAGGCCGGCGTCAATCCCTGGAGACGCCCCTGGGATGCCGCTCACCGCGGCAGCCACCGCAACCTGCTTTCCGCCCGCCCCTACAGCGGCGGCAACCCAGCTCTGCTGGAGCTGCAGATGACGCTGCGAGGATCCGATCTGCCTTTGTGGCTGGGCTACGCCCAGGCGCGTCAGCAGGGATGGTTCCCTCGCAAGGGCACCAAGGCCTGCCTGGTGCTCCGGCCCCAGCGCCACCAGCGCGAACTGCTCGATGCCGATGGCCAGCCTCAGCGTGACGAACAGGGCCAGCCCCTCACCACCTGCTGGATCAGCTTCCGCAGCGCGGCGGTGTTCAATGCCGCCGCGCTGCAGGGGGAGGGCCTCGGTGATGCCATCGCCGCCGCCCTTGGTACCGCCAGTCCGCCTCCCGAACCTCAGCGCCTCGCCCGTGCCCGCCAGATCCTGCAGAGCTGGCCGGTGCCGGTGGTGCACGCATGCGATCGAGCCTGCTATATCCCAGCACTGGATCGAATCCAGCTGCCGCCAGCCGGCACCTTCCACTCTGCCGATGAGGCGCTCGCCACACACTGCCATGAGGCGATCCACTCCACCGGTGCACGCTGCCGGCTGAACCGAGAGGGCATCACCGGCGCACACGCCTTCGGGAGCGATGCCTATGCGCGAGAGGAGCTCATCGCCGAGCTCGGCGCCTTCCTCCTCACCCGCCGGCTGGCGATCGGCAGCAACGTCCAGAACCACGTCGCTTACCTGCAGCACTGGAGCCAGATCCTCCGCCAGGAGCCCAGGATGCTCCTGCGTCTCCTGGCCGACGCGACCCGCGCCGCCAACCTGATGGTTCCTGAACCACAGGAGGGCTGATCAGCGCCTCTCCCTCTGGCCCCCGGCAGATCAGCCGGGGGCCCACTCCGTCTGCCCCTGCAATCCCGCCGGGCACCAATAACGGAGTTCACAATGACCACCACCTCACCCAAGGCATCACCAACCTCTTCAAGCCCAAGGCGCCGAACGGCCGCCACGACCCCAACCTCCGGACCGAGCGCAACCGATCTGCCCTGGCCGCTCGATCCGGGCAGCGCCCTTGAGAGCGAGACCACATCGTTGAGCGCCCCGGTTCTGCCGGACCTGGAGGCTCCCGCCTTCAACGCGCACCAGCCGGCCCTCAGCTACAAGCTGGCCTTCGCGGATACGACGAGCTGGTACGCCTCCCTCGATGGCGGCGCCACCAAGCACTCCATCCAGCGCCCCTGCGTGGCCGGTGCCGTGGTGGATCTGGCCCTGGAGATCAGCCCGGCCCAGGACCGCGACGGCGAGGACCACCGGCTGCGGGTGGCATTCATCGAGCCAACCGGCAGGCTTGCCGAGCTCAACCTCAACGCCGTCTCCCTCGATCGCGACGGCAACGCCTACATCACCAGCCCGGCCCGCAGTCTCGCCGGGGCGCTGCTGGTAATCAGCGAAGCAGAAGACGACATGCGCCGCCTCTGTGCTGGCGCCCGATTCACGATCAATCCCGGCCGCGGCCGCGGTGTCTTCGTGGAGGTGGATGTTGCCTGCGGCAGCAACTGGATCACCATAAGCGGAGCACCGGCAACGCTCAGCATCAGCAAGGTGCCAGATCGATTTCTGAACCAGCTGGAGCAGGTCAAGGCGAACTTCCGTTCTGCTGGACTCCTCCTTCCCGGGCCTGCGATCGTCCCATCGCGCACTCAGCCCTTACCTGCCGGCCAAAAAGTCAACAGACTTGCACTAGCTCCCTGAACTGGCTGCCGGAATCCCGGACTTGAACGCGGCTCCGACTGCAAGGTGAGGCAGTTGCCTCACCTCAGTCATCTGGGAATCGCGTGGGTTCGCCTGCCTTCTACCGACTGGAGCACTATGCACCAGTCGAGTTGATTGCCATGGCATCCACGCGACATTCCGGGGCTCAGCTGCGTCCTGCTGGGGCAAGTAGCCACAGGCTCCATACCCTGCCGACCAGCACATTGAACACTCCCTTGGCAACCATTCAATCTGCCCTAGTCAGCCTCCACCACGGCCATCACAATAAGACTCGCGCATCTCACTCGTCCGGCAAGGATGCCGGCTACGAGAACGCCATCCTCACCCTCGACGAGCTGCTGGAGCACATCAGCTCCGGCCGCGCCTGGGTTGCCTGCCACCTGGAGAACGGCTGGCGCCACGGCAGCACCGCCCAGCAATCCAACCTGATCGTCCTGGATGTCGACGGCGACATCAGCCTCGATGAGTTCTGGGCCCTGCCTTTTGTCTCCCGCCACTGCTTCGCCACCTACACCTCGGCGTCGCACCGCCTCACCTCAGAAAAGAACCCCGCTGGCAGCGATCGCTTCCGCGCCATCTTCCGCGCCGACCAGACGCTGAACCCCGAGCTGCACGGCTTCGTCTACTGGCAGCTGCTGGACTGGGCAGCGCTGGCGCTCAGCGATAACGCCGGTTCTCAGTCCTGCCGTCTGTGGTACGGCTTTGACGGCACCGAGATCCGCCGCAATCCAGGCGCCCACCTGTTGCCCTGGGATCTGCTGGCTGCTGCTGAAGACGCCATGGCGGCCGACCAGCAAGCCAAGAGTCAGCCCCGTCCCGCCAGCACCTTTTCCAGTACTGATGCCGCCCTGGATGAGCGGCGCATTGCCGCCGTGCTGGCAGACGGCATCATCCGCCCCAGTGAAGACGGCGAATTCGACTACTGGGTGACGGTGCTCAATGCCGCCGCCTCCAGCGGCAGCGAACTGATCCGCGATGCCTTCTTCATCTGGCACGACCGCTGCCACCACAGCAAAACCCAGAAGCGTGTCGTCAAGCGCTACGACCGCAACGACCACCGCTCCATACCCGGCAAGATCCTGAGCCTGGCCAAAGAACAGCACGGCGACGGCTGGTGGCGGATGCTCCCCGAAGAGCTCTGGTACAGCGACCCGAGCACCTCCATCCAGCCCCTGTACACCAATCCAAATCCCAGGGCGCCCCATGTCATCGCCGCCGACATCCCGCCGGATCAGATGCCGGATCCGCCGCGTGATGACTTCACTGCCGAAGAACAGCAGCTGCTGGACAAGCGCATCGAGCAGGCGCGCCAGCAACTGCTGAGCCCCCTGGGGCCGAACGAACAGGCACCTGCCAGCTACCCCGACGACACCACCAGGGCCGGCCAGCCCCAGCGCATGATCGAGCGCGGCAGCCTCGAAGACTGGCTTTGGCGCCTGTACCGCCTGCGCAGTCAGGGCCTGATCCTTGATGAACGCACTCTCACCTGGGTGCCCTGCCCGAGCGATGCACGCCTGTCGATGGAGCGCGCCCTGCTGGGCATGATCCTGGAAAACCGCTCCTACAACGGCAGCACCGCCGAGGTGGATGCCGATCTGCTCACCATGTTCCGCCGCGAGCATGACCTGACCCGGGACCCATCCCTGCTCTGCTCCGTCAAGATGCTCACCGGCAGGGGTAAGCACCAAGTGCAGTGGGTGATCCCCGACTGGATCCTGCAGGGCCAGGAGCATGTCATCATCGCCAAGGCTGGTGTCGGGAAAACATATTTCTCTCTGCACCTGGCGCGTGCCATCGTCGGTGATCCAGAAGTCACACGCTTCCTGGATGTTGACCTGCCTGAAACCCACCACCGCCGCTGGAGGAGAGCTCACGTGCTCTACATCGCCAGCGACATGAACGGCAGCGCTGAGGAGAACACCGAGGCGTACCTGCAAAAGCTGGAGCTGGACGGCAAAGACTTCCTGGAACAGATCGCCTTCTTTATGGCCGACCCCAGGCGGGGACTACCGGCCTGGCAGATGGATCTCAAGGGGCTGCAACAGCTCCATGAGCACCTGGCCGCCATGCGCGCCGCTGACACGCCAGTGGCAGCAGTGATCATCGACGCCATGAAGAGCGTCTGTCCCGACAATCTGCTGGTAGGGATGCAGCATGTGAAGTACTTCCTCGAGCTGGTGGCAGACATCTGTGCTCACTTCGGTGCCAGCCTGATCTGGCTTCACCACACCAGAGCCAACGCCTCAGAAGGCGCCCAAGGGATCCAGCGCATCGCCGAAGGGGCCAGTGCTGTCTTCTCCATGGAACGCATGCCGGATGGAAAGTCGGTCAAGCTCTCCATCGAGAAGATTCGTGGAGGTGCGGTTCAACGCAAACTCCAGATCAATCCATTTTCTGCTGGTGCTCCCACCCTCGAGGCCGACCTGTCGGCGCCGGATTCAGGCTGCGACTTCGCTGATGAGCAGATGGCTGACGCCTCCAGCCACTCCCTTAACGATCCGGATCATCCCACCCGGCATGCGATTCTGGGGATCCTGAGAAAGCACTTAGATCGGTACCGCGCCGCAAACCCAGGCCAAAGCCCGGTCAACGCAGCCCGAGACTACCGCGGCCTCGGCAGACGAGAAATCGACAATCTGCTGCCTGCATACCTTCGCCTTCGTGAACGCAGTTTCCGCGCAGTCCTAAGCGAGATGGTTCGAGCTGGCCAGATCGAAAGCAGAGGTTCAGCCAGGGCCTTGAGTTACAGGCTCTGCATGGACTTGACCTCCTCGGCCTAGCAGCCGGCCGCTCCTCCCTGGGTGCCAGCGATCAGCTGCTGGGATGCATTGAGTTCCAGCAGAACTCCGATTAGCCCACTCAGTTATTCCATAGAAGATGCATTCCGGCGTGGCGAATCCGGCATCACCGCCGACAGGTGGGAATGACGGATACGCCATGACGGATACGCGATGTAAGGCATTCCGAAAGGCTCACTTCTCACTTCACAAGAGTACCGAGTCTTCATACAGCACCTCCCTCCCCTTCTCTCCTTTAGAGGGGCACCGGATTTGCATAGATTGTCACCCTCCAGGGTATGTCGTGTTCATCCATGTGCAACTTTGCCGTGCTTCCTCGCCCAGCCAGCGATTCACCCATCTCCTGTTTATCTGGCATAGAGACAGCGGTTCCCACTCTCTGCCAGATTCCTGCCAGAATACTTGCCGGATTCTTCGCTTCTGCCGCAAAGGATCTCATGAAATCTGACACAGATTCACCTGTACACACATCCCTCCAGTTCAGGGGGTGCCAACCCCGCCTCCCGTCACAACCCAGAACAGTGCGGCTGCTTGGAGCCACCTGACAGGCGCCCGCCAAATCTACGCCCTGCCGCCGACGGCCACGACAAGGAACTCTCGAGCCAAAGCGGGTAAATGCCCAGGCCTGGAGGGCTCAACCCCAGCCTGCACCACTGCAGAGCCTCCTATTTCGCGCAGTGCTGGCATGCCCGGAGCTCTGGCCACTGGCCAAGTGCACACCACCCGACGACCGCCCCTGCGAAGCCAATGTAACGATCACATGACAGTGACACTCTTGCGCACAGTTTTGCGCACAGCCTTCGATAAATCCCCAGAGATCCCAGTCACCGTCTAGCTGCAGGGGGTGCATGGCATGCAGGGGGTCAGCGGTTCGAGTCCGCTTGGCTCCACTTGGATTTGAGAGCCCGCGCCAGGCGTCTGGGCTCAGACACAGTTCAGACAATCTCATTTTTGGACGACTTCAGTTCAGGACCACTGCTGTGCGGCCCTGTCCAGAGTTCGGCTCAATTCCGAGAGGTTGAGTCTTCTGCCTAGCGAGATCAGAGCACAGGCACAAAAATGGCGATGCCGTTCTCATCCACCGTCAACAGGCCTGGGGCATAGGAAAACCGCCCGCCGTTGATCCCTTCCAGAACGTTTAATCCGGCCACATTCAGATAGGTCTCAGCCGTGCTCACGCGATTGGCAGTCATGGTGTAGACACCCTCCGACAGCACCAGCGAGTCCATGCCCCTGCCCCCTCTCACCACCCCGCCGGAACTGCTGGGTGGAAACCCGGCCGAAGGGATGGCAGCAAAGCCGATCAGGCGGTCGTTACCACCTCCCAGGCGGATCGAATCCGCTTCCGAGTCCCAGAGATCGATCCCGCCAGCGCCCACATCGACCGTGTCGTTTCCAGCCCCCAGATCAACGCCGGCATCGCTCAACCGGAGGCCACCACGCGCCACCAGCCGGTCATCACCGTCCCCCATGGTCACACTCCCAACCCCGCAGCCAATCCGGCCATCGCCCACATCAATCAGGTCATCACCAGGCCCAGCATGAACGAATCCACCGATGGCAGACAGTCCCGCGGCTGTGATCACATCGTTGCCCGCGCCTGTGGTTACCCTGCTGTCTCCCCCGACACCCAGGGATCCGCCGGTCACCTCGATCCGGTCATGCCCGCGCCCCAGATCCAGGCTGCCGTTCCAGTCGTCCACGGCCAGCAAACCGATGGACTTCCGGCCGGTCACGAGGTCATCACCAGGCCCCATGGACGTCTCCCCGTAAAGGCGGATTCGGGTGCGACTGCGGATCGTGTCATCACCTTGCCTCAGCCGAATGATCCCTCTGCGGCCGTTCCAGACCCCTGGCTTCTCTGCACTTCCCTGAACGATGTCATCATCGCGGGAACCGAGCAGCAGGCCCTGGTTGATGCTATCCAGTGTGAAAATTCTGGTCATGATCAAAAACCTCCAACTGGCGAGCTGTAGAGCATTTCTGTTGCGCCCCTCTGTTGCCCTGATCCTCTCGTTGTCCGCTCTTCTGGCTCAATCCGGCTATCGAGTGAAACCCTGCGAGAGTCACGCGTTGCCGCCCGGGCCGGCCCATCTCTGACCCCAGTCTGTTCGAACCGCACACCGAGGCCAGAGCACGTGAGGCTCGTTCACCAGTCGAGGATGCGTCACCAGCTGGCAGCCCCATCGACGGTGCCTTCGTTGGCGTGCGTGCCCGGATCACTCCCTTGAACGCGTCCTCCAGCGCCAGGACGCCGCGAGCAGCGCCACCGCAACAAGGGGCACCTCCCCCCAGCGGGCGTAGAGCGTGAGGGCGCTCTCCATGGGCACCTTCAGCAGCTCCAGGCCTTGCTGTGATGCGGGCAGGCGCTGTCTCACCTCCCCCGCCGGCGAGATCAGGCCACTGGGACCGGTGTTGGCGACACTCACCAGCCAGCGGCGGGTCTCGACCGCCCGCAGCTGGGCCAGGGCCTCGAACTGGCGCTGGAGCGTGAGCGGATAGGGATCGAGGTTGGCGCTGGCCAGCAGCCAGAGAGCCCCCTCGCGGCTGGCGACAGCGAGGGCATGACCGTCGGCGATCTCGTAGCAGATGGCCACGCCGATGGGCGCCGTGGGCCGCTCCAGCAGCCGCGAGGGGGGCCCCGGCTCGATGCCACCCACGGCCGAGAGGCCGCTCCAGCGCACCAGGGCCCGCAGCGGTACCCACTCCCCCAGCAGCACCACCCGATGCTTGTCGATCGCCTGTGCGGGCTGGCGGCTCCCAGCGGCAAAGCGGAGCAGGGCGCTGCGCTGCTCAGAAGCATCCCTGCCCTCGGTCACGCTGCGGAAGCCTCCACTCAGCAGTTCCGCCGCCGCCGGCTCGGGCAGCACCGGATCGAGACCCAGGGCTCCCTCGGGCAGCACCACCAGATCAGCCCCCCGGCGCCGGGCCTCCACCATCGCCCCCTCGAGCTGGCGCTCCAGCCGCCGCCGGGAGGCCCACTGAAACTTCTCCCGCGTGGGGATGGAAGGCTGCAGCACCAGCACCTGTTCCGCTGCGATCGCGAATGGCGCGGCAGCGGCGGCGGGCATGGCGCGGCCGGCCTGTGCCAGCAGGAGTCCACCGGCGACGTGCACTAGCAAGAGCGGCAGCAGCACCCACAACAAGGCAGCCGGTCCAAGCCTTCGCCGCTCGCGATACCCCCGCCACAACCCCCAGCCGATCAGCAGCTGCAACGCAGCCACCAGCCCCGCCCCACCCACCGAAGCAAACCCTGCCAGGGCCCGGTCGCCGGGCAGGGCCGATCCCCCCAGGCCGATCCAGAACAAAGGCCCCCGGGCCAGCAGCACCTCCGCCAGACCCCAGGTCAGCGCCAGCACCAGGGCACTGCTCGCCCGCGCCGGCCGCAAACGGGCGGCGCACCAGCCCCACAGGCCAAGCAGTGCGCCGCCGAGGGCCGCGATCAGCAGCAGCAGCAACCAGCAGAGCGGCAGGCTCAGGGGCAGGGGAACTCCGATCCAGTCGAGGGGGTGCAGGCCCAGCAGCCAGCGGTGGCTCACCAGCACTGCCGCCGCCCCCCAGCAGGCTGCCGCCGGCACAGCCGCCGGGCTGGCCACCAGGGCCCAGAGCAGCGCCAGGGCCAGCCACAGCAGCGGCACCACCCCGGCGGGTGGCAGCGCCCAGCCGGCGAGTGCGCCGCCCAGTGCGGCCAGGACCAGGCTCTGAGGCAGACCCGGCAGCAGCTGCGCACGAAGGTTCATGGCCAGCAACGGTAGGAAGCGCCATGGTTGGCTTGGTTCAGCACACTCCCCTCCATGGACCCGAACAACCCCCTGCAACAACTGCTGCTCAGGGGCCTGGGCACCACCTCGCTGGTCGCCGACCGGCTGCGCTACGTGAGCCAGGAGTGGGTGCGCAGCGGCAAGCTCGATCCCAGCCACGCCCCGGCCCTGGTGGAAGACGTGCTCAAAGCCCTGCGGGGCGACACACCGGGACTCGAGCAGCAGGCCGAGCGGCAGCTGGAGCGCAACCGCGACCAGCTGCTCCAGGATCTGGGGATCCCCCTGCAGCGCGAGCTGGACGAGCTGCGCGGCCGCATCGACCGGGTCGAACAGACCCTGCGGCAGCGGGGTCAGGGCGAGCGCGACGGTTGAACAGACGGCTGGGTCGGGGCTGTGTGGTGGCAGCTGTCTGGTGGCAGGTGAGTCACAATCGGCGCATCCCCGTGACGGCCATGCGCGACATTCTCATCAGCTCCTCGGTGTGCGTGGCCTGCCTGCTGCTGGCGCTGTTCAGCCAGCTGGTGAGCCCCACTCCGGTTGCGGCCGCGGCCAGCGCGGACACCGCCATGGTGCGCGGCAGCGCACCGGCAACGGCTTCCGAACGCGGCGCCTTCGAGCTTGATCCCGACGACCCCAACCCCACCCTCTTCACCATGGCTCCAGGCGGCGACTCCATTCCCGAGAGCAACTCCCCCTCCGACCAGCAACTCGCCCAGGCCAACGTCCTGGGGGGCGAACTGGTGGCCCCGAAGGAACGGGTCACCGAGAGCGGCCTGCGCATCACGGACCTGACGGCCGGTGACGGCCCCGAGGCCAAGGCGGGCCAGACGGTCGTGGTGAACTACCGCGGCACCCTGGAGAACGGCCGCGAGTTCGACAGCAGCTATGGACGGGGCCCCTTCTCCTTCCCCCTCGGCGCCGGCCGGGTGATCCGGGGCTGGGACGAAGGCGTGGCGGGCATGCAGGTCGGCGGCAAGCGCAAGCTGGTGATCCCCCCCGACCTGGCCTACGGCGAGCGCGGTGCCGGCGGCGTGATCCCCCCCAACGCCACCCTTGTATTCGAGGTGGAGCTGCTTGAGATCCGGGGCTGACCACGCCCCCACCCGCCCTGGCGGCGCCGAGGAAATCTGAAACGATCGTTAGGATGCCGCCGCCAGGCACACCGGCCGGCAACAACAAGCACCCGATCCTGTTCCATGGCTCACACGCTCCCCGCCCTCCCCTACGAACTCGATGCGCTGGAGCCCCACATCTCCCGTCAGACTCTGGAGTTCCACCACGGCAAGCACCACAACGCCTACGTCACCAACCTGAACAACCTGGTGGCCGGCACCGAGCTGGAGGGCAAGAGCCTGGAGGACACCATCACCAGCGTGGCGGGTGATGCCGGCAAGGCCGGGGTGTTCAACAACGCCGCCCAGGTGTGGAACCACAGCTTCTACTGGCAGTGCATGAAGCCCGGTGGTGGCGGACAGCCCAGCGGCGCCCTGGCGGAGAAGATCAACGCCGATTTCGGCAGCTTCGAGGCCTTCGTGGAGCAGTTCAAGACCGCCGGCGCCACCCAGTTCGGCAGCGGCTGGGCCTGGCTGGTGCTTGATGGCGACACCCTCAAGGTGACCAAGACCGGCAACGCCGACCTGCCCCTGGCCCACGGCCAGAAAGCCCTGCTCACCATGGATGTGTGGGAGCACGCCTACTACCTCGACTACCAGAACCGCCGCCCCGACTACATCACCACGTTCCTCGAGAAGCTGGTGAACTGGGACTTCGTGGCCGCCAACCTGGCCGCATCCTGATCGGCAGATCCCGGCTCAGGCCTCACCTGAGCAGCCTCAGCCCCCGCCCACAACCGGGGGCTTTCTCATGGCGCCGCTGAACTGAGCACCGCCTCCGGGGCAATCCACATGGCGTCGCCGTAGGAGAAGAAGCGGTACTGGCGCTCGATCGCGTCGGCGTAGAGGGCCAACAGGCGCTCGCGGCCGATCAGGGCACTCACCAGCAGCAGCAGGGAGCTCCTGGGGAGATGGAAGTTGGTGAGCAGACCCTGCACCACCTGGAAGCGATAGCCGGGCTGGATCACCAGGTTCACCGGGCCGGTGTGGGGCGCCAGCACTCCACCGTGGAGCCGGGCCACCGCCTCCAGGCTGCGCACGGAGGTGGTGCCGATGGCGATCACCCGGCCGCCGCGTGCCCGGCAGGCCTCGACCGCGGCCACCAGCTCAGGGGTCACCTCCACCCACTCGCTGTGGAGCTGCAACCGGCTGAGGTCTTCGGTCTCCACCGGCCGGAAGGTACCCAGTCCCACGTGCAGGGTGGTGGTGGCCAGTTCCACCCCGCGCGCGCGGATCGCGGCCAGCAGCTCGTCGCTGAGGTGCAACCCCGCCGTGGGGGCGGCCACGGCTCCCGGGCGAGCGGCGTAGCGGGTCTGGTAGCGCTCGTTGTCACTGCTGTCGTGCTCGTGGATGTAGGGCGGCAGGGGGATGGCGCCGTAGCGCACCAGCAGCGGCTCGAGGGCCGTCGCATCGCCGCACTCCGGCGGGAACTGCACGATGCGGCCGCCGGTTTCCCTGTCGCTGCCGAGCACCTGCACGGCAAGGGGCGGCTGGCCATCGGCCACCACCTCCAGTCCGTCTCCCGACCTGAGCTTCTTGGCCGGTCTGGCCAGACAGAGCCACTGCCCCGGCCCACCCTGCCAGGGCTCGAGCACCAGCAGCTCCACGGCGCCGCCGCTGGGCCGGCGTGCCTGCAGCCGGGCCCGCAGCACCCGGGTGTCGTTCACCACCAGAAGATCGCCGAGCCGCAGCTCCTCCTGCAGATCCCACACGCTGCGGTGACGCGCGTAGGGAGGCTCCCCTTCGCCGTCGGGATCGACCAGCAGCAGTCGGGCCCCATGGCGCGGTTCAACCGGCCGCTGGGCGATGCGCTCCGGCGGCAGCTGGAAGTCGTAGCTGGAGAGCCGAAGGTCGGCCGGATCAGAGCGCAAGGCTCTCGGGGCTGGTCTCGATCAGCTGGGCCAGATCCTTGAGGAAAGCGGCGGCGTGGGTTCCGTACACGGTGCGGTGGTCGCAGGTGAGGTTCACCTGCATCTGGCTGGCCACGCGGATCGAGCCGTCCTGACCTGCCACCACGGTGGGACGCGATGCCGCCACCGCGAGAATCGCCCCGGTGCCGGGCGGCAGGATCGCGTCGAAGCGATCCACACCGAACATGCCCAGGTTGGAGAGGGTGAAGGTGCCGGTGCTGTACTCCTCCGGCTGCAGCTGCTTGGTGCGGGCCCGGGCCACCAGATCCGCCCAGTTGCGGGCCAGCTGGTAGATGTCCGTGCGGTCGGCGTCGGCCAGCACCGGCGTGATCAGGCCGCCGTCCTCCATGGCCACGGCCACCGCCACGTTCACGGCGGCGGGGAAGGTCATGGTGCTGCCGTCAGCGCTGGTGGCCGCATTCACCTGGGGATGGCGGGCCAGGGTCACGGCCACGGCCTTGGCCAGCAGGGCGGTCATCGTGACGCCCTTGCTCTTCACCTGCTTGTAGAAAGCGTCGAGCTTGGTGGTGGTGATCGTGTAGCCCACGCGGAAGCAGGGCACCGTCAGGCTGGCGAGCATGTTGCGGTTCACCGCGTTCTGCAGCGTGTTGAACGCCACGGCCTCACCCGGACGGCCGAAGGCCTGACCGGCCGGCGCGGGGGCCGGAGCGGACGCTCCGTTGCCGCTGCCTGCCGCCGGCGCCGGAGCCGCCGCCGGGCCTGTGCCCTCGGCCACACGGGGCACGGAGATCGGCTGGCCAGTGGCGGCGAGCACGTCCTCGGCCTGGATGCGGCCGTGGGGACCACTGCCGCGCAGGGCCTTCAGATCCACGCCCAACTGGGAGGCCAGCTTCTTGGCGCGGGGGGAGGCCACCACCCGACCGCTCGCACTCGAAGCAGGAGCCACCACGGGGGCAGCGGCTGCCACAGGGGCTGGGGCCGCTGGAGTGGGTGCGGGGGCGGGGACAGGAGCGGGCGCGGCCGCTGGTGCTGCAGCAGCTGGGGCCGGAGTCGGGGCAGCAACAGAAGTCGCAGCGGCAGCCGGGGCGGCCGGGGCCTTGGCCGCCACCTCGGCGATCTCGGCCTCGGTCTCCACGATCAGGCCGATCGTCTCGCCCACCGGCGCCGTGCCGCCGGCGGGCATCAGCACCGCCGCCAGAAAGCCCTCCTGGAAGGCCTCGACGTCCATGTCGGCCTTGTCGCTCTCCACCACCAGCACCGACTCGCCGCGCTCGACGCGGTCGCCGGGCTTCTTGAGCCATTCCACGATCTTGCCCTCCGTCATGGTGGAGGAGAGGGCGGGCATGAAGATTTCGTGGGTGGCCAACGGGTGCGCCGCGGTGTCGGCCGGATTTTACGGGCCCTGGGGCAGGGCCCTCAGAGTGCGCCCTCGATCGCCTGGATCACCCCGTCGCGCACCAGCACGGCGGCCTGGAGCTTCTCCACCAGGTTGTCGCCCACCTGCACGTCGATGACGCTCTCCAGCTGCCCCTGCTCCACCACCTGCTCCAGCTCCAGCTCCCGCACCTGGCGCTGCTGCTCGAGGATCTGGCGCTTCTGCTCCTCCAGCTCGGCCCGCTTGGCCGACACCTGCTGCTGCACCGAGGCCACCTGCTCCTGCACGCGCGGATCGAGGGGATTGAGGCTCTGCCGGCGGATCTCGTCCACCACCTGCTGCCCCTCCCGCTCCAGCTGGGCGAGCTGGCTGTCGCTGTTGACCAGGGCGTTGGTGAGCTCCCGCTCGGCGTCCTCCTTCCAGAGGGGGGTGACCACGGCCCGCACGGTGATCGTGCGCTTGATCGTGATCGTGCCGTCGGCCATGGAATCGCTCCTGCAGCGCTCAGGCTGTCAGCCGGCCCGTCAGCGGTCAACCACCGTTCGAGGCACCACCCTGGCAGGGTGAGACGAGCCGACCCGCATCGTGGACGCCCTCAGCCCCGCCGATCTGCTGGCCGACCTCCGTCCCCGGCTCAGGGATGCGGCAAGCCTGCTGGTGGTGCAGGACCTCGACGGGGTGTGCATGGATCTGGTGCGCGATCCGCTCACCCGCCGGCTGGACGGGGACTACATCCGCCATGCCCGGCGCCTGGACGGCTGCTTCAGCGTGCTCACCAATGGCGAGCACGAGGGCCGGCGCGGGGTGAACCGGCTGGTGGAGCGGGCCCTGGGCACCGCCCTCGATCCCGGCCGCGAGGGGCTCTACCTGCCGGGCCTGGCCGCCGGTGGGGTGCAGCTCCAGAACCGTCATGGCGAGGTGGCCACACCAGGCGTGAGCGACGCCGAGCTGGCCTTCCTGGAGACGCTGCCCGCGCGCATGGCAGAGGAACTGCGGGCCTGGCTGCCTGGGCTGCTGCCGCGGCTGGCCGGGGCGGAGCTGGAGCGGCAGATCGCCCTGGCGGTGCTCGACAACCCCCTCTCCCCCACCGTCAATCTCAACAGCCTGTTCCGCCTCAGCGCCGCCAGCGACCGGCCCGTTGCCCTGGCGCGGGAGCTGCAGCACCGGCTGCTGGCGCTGATGCAGGGCCTGCTGGATGAAGCCGGGCGCGGCGGACTGGCGGGCCGGTTCTTCCTGCACATCGCCCCGAACGTGCTCGACGGGGACGGCCATGAGCAGCCGGTGTGGGCGTCGGCGGCTGGCACCGGCACCACCGACGTGCAGTTCATGCTGGGCGGGGCCATCAAGGAGGCCGGCCTGCTGGTGCTGATCAACCGGCACATCGCCCACCATCACGGCGTGCACCCCCTGGGCGAGGCCTTCAACGTGCGCACGGCTCCACGCAGCCACCAGGACCTGCTGGCCCTGGCGGAGGCGCGCATTCCCCCCGAGCTGATGCCCCAGCTGGTGGGGGTCGGGGACACGATCACCTCCAACCCCGGGCCCACGCCCGGCAGCTGGCGGCGCGGCGGCAGCGACCGGGGCTTCCTCACCCTGCTCCAGGAGTTGGGCCGCCGCTTCGACCGGCCCAACCGGGTGGTGCTGGTGGACAGCAGCGGCGGCGAGGTGAGCAGACCATCGATGGCCGATGGCCGCCTGCGGGGGCTCACCGACCCGGAGGATCCGCTGCGGCTCGATGCCCTGTTCCCCGGGGGGCCGGCCCAGTACCGGGCGTTTTTCACGGAACTGGCGACCACCGCACCGGAGCGGCCCGTTCCGTCCTGGCCGGAGCCGCTCCTTCAGCTGTAGAGGGCGTCGATGGACGCGGCATCGCGCTCCGCGATGCGGTCCCGCCGCTGCTTGAGCGTCTGGGTGAGCAGACCGTTCTCGAGGGTGAACGGGTCCACCAGCGCCACACCTCCTAGGCGCTCCTCGGGCCGGGAACCCGGCCGGGCCGCCAGCAGGCGGTTGCACTCCCGGGTCAGGGCCCGCAGCAACGCCGGCTCCGCCACGCCGTGCACGGGCAGCGGCACACCGGCCTGCCGGGCAAACGCCTCAAGGGGTTCGCTGCGCGGCACCAGCAGGGCGCCGAGCAGCTTGCGGTCCTGGCCTACCAGCATCACCTGCTCGATCAGCGCGCTGGCGACCAGAGCTTCCTCCAGGGGCCCGGGCTCGATGTTCTCGCCGCTGCTGAGCACGATCGTGTCCTTGGCCCGGCCGGTGAGAACAAGGGAGCCGTCGGGGAGCAGCTGGCCCAGATCGCCGGTGTCGAACCAGCCGTTGCCGTCGAGCACCTTCGTGGTGGCATCGGGCTTGCGCCAGTAGCCGCTCATCACCTGGGGACCACGGGCCAGCACCAGCCCGGTGGCCCCGAGGGCCAGGGGCTGCCGCCGCTCCGGATCGACGATGCGGATCGAGGTGTCCGGCAGGGGCTGACCGGCACTGCCGCGGCGGTTGGCCCAGGGCCTGCGGCAGGTGAGCACCGGGCTGGTCTCCGTGAGGCCGTAGCCCACGAGCAGCTCGATGCCGATGGCCTCGAAGAAGCTGTCCACATGCAGGGCAAGGGCGCCGCCGCCGCTCACCGCGGTGCGCAGTTCACCCCCCACCAACTGGCCGCGCACCTTGGGCCAGAGCAGCGCCGAAGCCAGGCGGTGCAGGGGCCAGCGCAGGGCCGCCTTCAGACCCGCTTGCAGGCGCTGGGCGGCCGTCTCGGCAGTGAGAGTGAGATCGAGAGACCGGCGCCTGGCCAGGCCGTAGGCACGGCTGTTGGCCAGGGCCCCGCGGATCAGCGCCTGCCGGGCAGGCGGCATGCCGGCGAGGGCATCCTCGAAGCCCGAGAGCAGCGCCTCCCACAGCCGCGGCACGCTGATCAGGTACTGGGGCCGCACCCGCTGCAGATCGCTGCGCAGCTGCTTGAGGGTGGTGTAGGTCTGGCAGCAGCCGCAGGAGAGCAGGAAGTACTCGGCGCTGCGCTCATAGGAATGCCAGATCGGCAGCACGCTCACCACCCGGTCGCCGGGGCGGGGAGCCACGGCCACGCCAAGGTTGTGCAGCTGGTGAAGCAGGTTGGCGTGGCTGAGGGGCACCCCCTTCGGACGCCCTGTGGTACCGGAGGTGTACAGCAGGGTGGCCAAGCGCGCCGGGTCCGCCGCCGGCATCGGGGCGGGCCTGCCCTCCGCCAGGGCGCTCTGTCCCTGCTCCAGCACCTGGCCCCAGGACAGACAGGGCACGGGCAGGGGTGGGCCGGAGGGCTCGCCTTCCAGCAGCACCACGAAGCGCAGGGATTCCAGCAGCGGCGCGGACAGGGCAAGCCGCTCGAGCAGCACCGCCGACTCCACCACAAGGCCGATGGCCCCGGAGTCCTCGAGGATGTAGCGCAGTTCATCCACCGGCGCCGCACTGCCCCGCACGGCATCGGCGGCACCGGCGCGCATCAGGCCCTGGTCGGTGATCAGCCAGCGGGGTCCGTTCTCAGCGAACAGGGCCACCACATCACCGGCGCGCACGCCCAGGGAAGCGAACGCCGCAGCCGCCTGCTCGATCCGGTGCTGCAGCTGCCGGTAGCTGAACTGCTCCGGGTGATGGGCGTGGGGGGCCTCGAGGGCCGGGGCATCGCCGTGGAGCCGGACCAGCTCGGGCCAGAGCTGCTCCAGCCCGCTCAGGGCGCTCCAGTCATGCCGTGATGCCAGGGCTTGCCGGTCACGGGCACTGGCGGTCCAGTGGACCTCCGCGAGGGCCATCGAAGCTGTACGACTGCCCCAAGGGTTACCACCCTGCAAGGGCTTCCTGGGGCATGGGGGGCCGCAACCGCAGTTGGAAGCGCCCGGCGAAACAGGCCAGCAGGGGCTGGCGAAGGTCGTCGGCGGTGAGATCCGGCCTCCAGTCCGCCAGCCGGCCCACCGGTCGATCGGCGATGCCGCAGGGCACGATCGCCTCGAAGCCCTGAAGGTCGCAGTCGACATTGAGGGCCAGGCCGTGCTGGCTGATCCAGCGCCGTGCTCCAACCCCGATCGCCGCCAGCTTGCGGCCCTCCAGCCACACCCCGGTCAGGCCCTCGATGCGTTCGCCCTCCAGGCCGAACGTGCCCAGCAGGTCGATCACCACCTGCTCAAGCAGGCGCAGGTAGAGGTGCAGATCACCACCGTGGCGCCGCAGGTTGAGCACCGGGTAGAGCACCAGCTGGCCGGGGAGGTGGTGGGTCACCTCGCCGCCCCTGTCGATCTGATGCAGCGGCAGCGGTGGAGCGGCCGGATCGAAGCGCAGATGGGCGGTGCCGGCACCGCGCCCGAGGGTGTAGCAGGGCTCGTGCTCCAGCAGCAGCAGGCCCTCGGGACCGGCAGGGTCCTGAAGCAGGCGGTGCTGCAGCCGGCGCTGGGCATCCCACGCCGCCGGGAAGGGCACCGGATCGGCGGATTCAAAAAGGATTGCATCGGGCTTGGGAGCCAGGGTCACGGGTTCCTACCGTTGAGGTGTGAGAGCACCGGAGGCGGCTGCCAACTGATGAAACTGCTGATCCATGGCCGCAATCTTGAGGTGACCCCGGCGATCCGGGACTACACCGAGACCAAGCTCATCCGAGCCATCAACCATTTCGAGGGGATGGTGAAGGAAGCCGACGTGCATCTCTCGGTGGCCCGCAACCCACGGGTACCGCAGCAGATCGCCGAGGTGACCATGTTCGCCAACGGAACCGTGATCCGTGCCCAGGAGCGCAGCGACAATCTCTACGCCAGCATTGATCTGGTGGCAAGCAAACTCGCGCGCCAGCTGAACCGCTACAAGGAGCGGCTGCAGGACCGCCACCAGGGTCCCGTGCACCGTTCGGCGCGCGATGAGGAAGCCGGTGCCGCCACCCTCCCGCCGCCGGGGGCCAACCTCACCGACGGCAAGGAGCCGGAGCTGCCCAGCCGTGGCGTGCGGCGGAAGTACTTCGAGATGCCGCCGATGACCCTGGATGAGGCCGTGCATCAGTTGGAGCTGATCGACCACGACTTCTTCGTGTTCCGAGACGCGGAGTCCGGCCAGATCCAGGTGGTGTACTTCCGCAATCACGGTGGCTACGGGGTGATCCAGGCCAAGGACGCGTGAGCCAGGAACGGCCCGATCTCGCGCCCCTGATCGACCATGCCCTGCTGGATCCCCACCAGGGCCGGGATGCCGTCCAGCGCTGCTGCGACGAGGCCCGCCATTTCGGCTTCGCCGGGATGTGCGTGGCCTCCCGCTGGGTCTCCCTGGCCCGGGAACGGCTGCCACGGCCAGGGGAAGGCCGCGGCTCCACGCCCATGCTGGTCAGTGTGGTGGGCTTCCCCTTCGGGGCTGTGCCAGCAGCGGTGAAGCTTGCGGAAGCGGAGGCGGCGGCGGCGGCCGGTGCCGATGAGCTCGATGTCGTTCCCGACTTCGGCGCCCTGGCCGATGGCGACGGCAATGCCGTGCTCGCTGAGCTGGCGTCCATCTGCGACCTGGGGCTTCCCGTGAAGGTGATCCAGGAGGTGGGGCGGCTCGATCCGCCCCAGCTGGAGCTGCTGGTGGAGATCAGCATCGACGCCGGCGCCAGGTTTCTCAAGACCGGCAGTGGCTTCGGTGCCGCGGTCAGCCCCGGACAGGTGGAGCGGTTGCATCGGCTGGCGCGAGGACGGGCCGCCGTCAAGGCCTCAGGAGGCATCATCGATCTGGATCAGGCCTTCACCCTTGTGGAAGCCGGGGCCACCCGGCTGGGCACCAGCCGCGGCGTGGCGCTGATGCAGGCCCTGCGCTCCTGAGGCGCCGGTGTCTGATCTTCAGATGGAGGGCCTGGCCCTGAACTGCAAACCCCTGGGGGAGCGCGACCGGCTGCTGACGCTGCTCAGCGACAGCCATGGTCTCACCCGTCTGGCGGTGCCGGGGGCCCGCAAACCCACGAGCAGCCTGGCGGCAGCCGTGCCGCTCACCCACCTGCGCCTGCAGGTGGCGGGCAGCCGGGGTCTCAGGCGGATCCGGCAACTGCGGGTGCTGCGCAGTTACGGCGCCCTGGGCCAACAGCTGGAGGCCCTGGCGGCGGCGCAGGCCCTGGCGGAACTCTGCCTGGCACTCGTCCCCAGCGATGCCCCGGCTCCTGGGATGCTGGGCGATCTGCTGATGCAGCTGGGACGGCTGGAGGACCTGGTGCGTGAACAGGGAGCGGCGGTGGAAGCTCTGGCGGTGGCGGTGCAGGGGTCGGTGCACCTGCTGGCCCTCGGCGGCTACGCCCTGCCGCTGGGGCGCTGTGCCCGCACGGGAGCGGAACTGGAGCCCCCCGTCGGCGACTGGAGCTGGCGCAGCAGCTTTCTGCCGGCCGATGGGCTGGTGATCGGTGCCCTCCCAGAGGCCCGCCTGGTGCTCAACGCCTCCGAGGTGGCCCTGCTGCAGCGGCTGGTGCGGCCGGCGCTGCCGCGGCGCCGGGACGGCGGGCTGATGGGCCCCGCCGCGGTGTGGCTGCGTCTGCTGGAGCTGGTGGACTGCTGGTGCACGCAGCACCTGGGACGATCCCCGCGGGCATTCCGCCTGCTCGACGGCGGCGTGACGATGGGCCCCGAGAGCACACCGTGAGCCAACTTCGAACCAGTGAGGGCCAGGGCACCGGGGTGAGAGCGGTGCTGGAGCAGCGCGACTTCCGCTGGCTGTGGCTGGGGCAGATCTGCTCCCAGCTGGCCGACAAGTTCTACATCGTGCTGATGGTGTATCTGATCGCCCAGCACTGGGTGAGCAGCACCCCGGCGAGCAATCCGGCGCTGGCTGAAGCCGCGGGGGTGGTGGGCTTCGACCTGCCGGAGACGCGGGCCCAGATGATCACCCTGTTGGCAACGGGGGTGTATGCCGCCAACACGCTGCCGGCGGTGCTGCTGGGCACCGTGGCTGGAGCCTGGACCGACCGCTGGCCGAAGCGCAGGGTGATGGTGGCCTCCAACGGTCTGCGGGGCCTGCTGGTCTTGCTCGTCCCCCTGGCCCTGCTCGACGGGCCCCAGTGGCTGGGGCTGGGGTGGGGCTACTGGGCCCTGCTGGTGCTCACCTTTCTGGAATCGGCGCTCACCCAGTTCTTCGCTCCCGCCGAACAGGCGGCGATCACCACCCTCATCCCCCAGAGCCAGCTGCTGGCGGCGAACTCCGTCTACCAGACCACCAGCATGGCCACCACGATCGTGGGTTTCGCGCTCGGCGAGCCCGTGCTGCGGCTGCTTCGCCACGGCCTGGAGCAGGTGGGCGTGGATGGAGGCGAATTTCTCCTGTTGCCCATCTGCTACGGCGCAGCGGCAATGGCGATCAGCCGCATCCGCCACCACAGCGAACCGCGCAGGCGGCAGGAGCCCTCGCTGTGGCGGGAGATCGGTCAGGGGCTGGCGGTGCTGCGCCAGCGGCCACGGGTGGCACGGGCCCTGGCCCAGCTGGTGCTGCTGTACAGCCTTCTGGCCGCTCTCTACGTGCTGGCGATCAGCCTGGCTGCGGCAGTCCCCGGTCTGGGCCCCACCCGCTTCGGCGTGCTGCTGGCGATGAGCGGTCTGGGGCTGGCGGCAGGGGCCCTATCCGTAGCCCAGCTGGCTCAGAACATCGGTCGCCGGCAACTGGCGGCGGCCGGCCTGGGGCTGATCGGCTGGAGCCTCCTGCTGCTGGGCCAGCTGCTCGGCAACCTGGTGTTCACGCTGCTGCTGTGTGCCCTGCTGGGGATCGGTGCAGCCCTGCTGGCGATCCCCACCCAGACGACGATCCAGGAGGACACCCCGGCATCCCTGCGGGGCAAGGTCTTCGGCCTGCAGAACAACCTCATCAACATTGCCCTCAGCCTTCCGCTGGTGCTCGCCGGAGCGATGGTGAGCCGCTGGGGCCTGCTGCCGGTGCTGCAGGTGCTGGCCGCTGTGGCCCTGACGGCAGCGGTGGCCGAACGGCCCTGGCGTCGCTGGTAGCGTCAAGGCAGCTCGCACGGATGCTGGGTGGCTCACATTGCCTGGCTGGGCAAAAAATCTCCGTTCTGCGGCAACGTCACCTATGGCCTCAACACCACGCATGCGCTGAGAGACCGCGGCCATGGGGTGAGCTTCATTCACTTCGACACCCCTGCCGCCAGCCAGTTCGGTGTCGCCGATCTGCAAAGCCGCCCGCCGCAGGGTGTCCCGCCAGATGGGGACCAAGACCGGGAGATCGGCAGGCAATCAGAGCCTGATGGCCTGGCCGACGTGAGCTCCGATCCGCCCCCGGACGTCGCCCTGCCCTATCTCCTGAAGTCGCAGGTCTACACCATCCCCTCGCCCGGTGCCCAGCGGGAACTGCGCGAATCCCTGGAGCGGCTCCGGCCCGACCTGGTGCACGCCAGCCTCACTCTTTCCCCGCTCGATTTCCGGCTGCCGGACCTGTGCCAGCAGCTGGGGCTGCCCCTGGTGGCAACGTTCCACCCAGCCTTCGACGCCGGCTCGCGCAACCTCGCCGCCGGCACCCAGCAACTCACCTACCAGCTCTACGCCCGCTCACTGGCTCGCTTCGACCGGGTGATCGTGTTCTCCGAGCTCCAGGCGGAGGTGCTGGAGCGTCTCGGGGTGGCGCCCGAACGGCTGTCCGTGATCCCCAACGGTGTCGATGCAGACGTGTGGCGTCCGGCCCCGGAACCGCCAGGCCAGGAACTGGAAGAGCTCAGAACGCGCTTCCGCGGGCTGCGGGTGTTCCTCTACATGGGCAGGCTGTCCACCGAGAAGAACGTGGAGGCCCTGCTCAGAGCCTGGCGTCTGGTGCGGCCGGCAGGCTGTGTTCTGGTGATCGTGGGCGACGGCCCCCTCCGAGGGCTGCTGCAGTCGAGCAGCCGGGACCCCGATGTGGTGTGGTGGGGCTACGAGCCGAGCCTGGCGATGCGCGTCGCTCTGCAGCAGCTGGCAGAGGTCTTTCTGCTGCCGTCGTTGGTGGAGGGCCTGAGTCTGGCCCTGCTGGAGGCGATGGCCTCCGGCACGGCCTGCGTGGCCACCGATGCCGGTGCCGACGGCGAGGTTCTGCATGGCGGCGCCGGAATCGTCATCCGCACCCAGGGTGTCACCACGCAGCTGCGTACCCTGCTGCCGGTGCTGCGAGATCAGCCGGTGCTCACCGCCGAGCTGGGACGGCAGGCCCGGAAACGGGTGCTGGAGCGCTACACCCTGGAGAAGAACATCGATGCCCTGGAGCGGCTCTATGCCGAGCTGGTGCCCGAGCCCCGCTCCGTGGTCAGGACCCACTGAGGTTGCACGACTTGAGCCCTCACGAACCCGCGAGGGTCTGACAACAGGCGGCAAAGGCCGCTGCCGGGTCGGACGCGAGCGTGATCGGACGCCCGATCACCAGCTGAGTGGCCCCAGCGGCCAGCGCCTCAGCGGGTGTCATGACTCGTGCCTGATCGCCACGGTCACTGCCGGCCGGACGGATCCCAGGGGTCACGAGCGCGAAAGGTTCGGAGTGGCGTGATCGCAGAGCTCTCACCTCCTGAGGCGAGCAGACGCAACCGGCAACTCCCGCTGCCGCGGCCAGATCAGCGAGATGACTGACATACGTCTGGATCGGTGCAGGCACCTGGATTTGCTGCCAGAACGCCTGCTGCTGCCAACTGGTGAGCACCGTCACAGCCAGCAGCCTGGGGGGCTCCAGCCCTGCAACGGCGGCGCCCTCCAACGCAGCGGTCTGTGCTGCCTGGAGGGCGTCGGTGCCGGCCAGAGCGTGCACCGTCATCAGGTCCGCACCGAGGCAGGCAGCCTGACGACAGGCAGCCGCCATCGTGGCGGGAATGTCGTGGAATTTGAGGTCGAGAAAGATCCGCTTACCAAGATCCTTGAGCGTCCGAACGACCTCAGGTCCACCAGAAACAAACAATTCAAGTCCCACCTTGACCCAAAGAAGATCTGGAATCGAGGTGGCAAACCCCAGAGCAGCCTGGGGACCCATGCCATCAAGAGCCACGATCACTCTCTCAGCAGGATCAGAGGAGACGGAAGTGAACGGTGGGTAGTCGTCGGTCACTCAACTCTCAACTGTTCCTGAAAGCAGCTTCACGCCTGAAACCCGTTCTCAGTGCATCTGTACTGTGCATTGACACCATTCATCTGCACTGGCAGCCTGGAATCAACCCTAGAGGTGATTACCTTTTTCGATGGCAGTCATCTCAGCGACAGCCTTCAGCTGCATGGACTCCTGATTGTGCTTGAAGCCCGGTATTATGGAAACACATGTCTCGTCAGCATCTCAGTGCGGGAGACAGTAGTGCCACGAAAAGATTTCCTATGCCGAAATGCGATTACTGATCTGATTGTTGGTGGTTTATCCTGGCATCGACCTATTTTCTCAGGGGGCTTCCCCCCCAATATCGTCGGCGCTGCAGCGTTTCACAACCGAGTTCGAGATGGATCGGCGTGGGTCCACTGCGCCATGGACACCAGGAAAA
>JBATEO010000146.1:0-1680 GCA_049664045.1 Prochlorococcaceae cyanobacterium | reverse complement strand
GCCTTGCACCAGGCTGCGGCACCAGTGGCGGCCGGCATCGCGGGCGCGCGGGCGGAGGGCGTCGCGCCGGTGGTGCTGATCGGCAGCGCGCCCACGGCCCTGGAGGAGCTTCTGCGTCTGCTGGCGGCAGCTGCTGTGCCGCCCCCGGCCCTGGTGATCGGCATGCCGGTGGGGTTCGTGGGGGTGGAGCAGAGCAAGCGCCGCCTGGCTGCGAGTGGCCTGGCCCAGATCCGGCTCGAGGGCTCCAAGGGCGGAGCCGCCCTGGTGGCCGCGGCCTGCAACGCCCTGCTGCGGGCCGGCTGGCTTCAGGCGGCGAGCGCCCCGTCCGATCCTTCTGCCGCCGTCCCGTCCCCCTTCTCCGGCTGACCGAGGCTGATCTGGCTGTTGGCCTCGATGCGGCCGAGCACCTGGCGGGCGCGCAGCACCACCGGCGCCGGCACGCCGGCCAGGCGGGCGGCCTCGATGCCGTAGCTGCGGCTGGC
This sequence comes from Prochlorococcaceae cyanobacterium, assembly GCA_049664045.1. Classification (GTDB taxonomy): domain Bacteria; phylum Cyanobacteriota; class Cyanobacteriia; order PCC-6307; family Cyanobiaceae; genus NIES-981. The sequence continues at coordinate 1,198 of JBATEO010000146.1, read as the reverse complement.
GCCGCCGGGCACCACCCGGTGCAGGAAGCGCAGGTCGTGACCGGTCTCCTCCACCAGAACCCGGGCGTTGGCCACGTTGGGCAGCACGGCGGCCAGCTCGTTGAGCTCGTGGTAGTGGGTGGCGAAGACGCAGCGGGCGCCGATGGCGGTGGCCAGGTGCTCGGCCACCGCCCAGGCGATCGAGAGGCCGTCGAAGGTGGCGGTGCCGCGGCCGATCTCATCGAGCAGCACCAGCGAGCGCGGCGTGGCGTGGTGAAGGATGTTGGCCGTCTCGGCCATCTCCACCATGAAGGTGGACTGGCCGGCGGCCAGGTCGTCGCCGGCGCCGACGCGGGTGAAGATGCGATCGGCGATGCCGAGGCGGGCCGAGCGGGCCGGGATCCAGCTGCCCATCTGGGCCATCAGCTGCAGCAGGCCGGTCTGGCGCAGGTAGCAGCTCTTGCCGCTGGCGTTGGGGCCGGTGAGGATCAGCAGGTCGGGCGGGCCCCCGGCGTCACCGGCGCCCGGCGCGGCCGCCCTGCCCAGGGCAATGCCGTTGGCGGTGAAGCCCTCCTCCACCAGCAGCTGCTCCACCACTGGGTGGCGGCCGGCCTCGATCTGCAGTACGCGGGCGTCGGGGACGCCGGGGTCGGTGATCTCGGGGCGGCAGTAGCCGCCGGTGGCGGCCACCTCGGCCAGGCCGGCGAGGGCGTCGAGTTCGGCCACCAGCCGGGCCGCCGTGCGGATTGCCGCCGCCTGCTCGCCCACCCGCTCGCGCAGGGCGCAGAAGAGCTCGTATTCGCGCTGGGCGGCGCGGGCCCGCAGCTGCTGGATGTGGCCCTCGCGGGCCTTGAGCTCGGGGGTGACGAAGCGCTCCTCGTTGGCGAGGGTCTGGCGGCGGATCCAGTGCTCGGGCACCGCGGCCGCCTTGGCCCGGCTCACCGCCAGGAAGTAGCCGAAGGTGCGGTGGTGCTGCAGCCGGAGCGTGCTGATGCCGCTGGCGCGGCGCTCGGCGGCCTCCTGGCCGGCCAGCCAGGCGTCCTGGTCGTCGAGCTGGTTGCGCAGGCCGTCGAGCTGGGCATCGACGCCGTCGTGGATCAGGCCGCCCTCACTGAGCGAGAGGGGTGGGCTCTCCAGCAGGGTGTGGCGCAGCTCGGCCGCCAGTGCCTCAAGTTCGGGCCAGGGCCGGGCCAGGGCCTGCAGCGGCGCGCTGCCGGCC
>JBATEO010000145.1:0-4793 GCA_049664045.1 Prochlorococcaceae cyanobacterium | reverse complement strand
GGCACGGGCCGCGGCTGGTGCCCCTGCCGCGCGACCCCGGCCACGGTCTGCCGGCCGGCGGCCACTGGGCCGAGGCGCTGGGAGCCTGGCGTCAGCCGGTGCTCGTGCTGTTCAGCCCCAAGCAGCTGAACACGGGACTGCCTTCCGCCACCCAGGCGCTGCTGGACCGCTGGCAGGTGCCCTGCGCCGGCCTGCTGCAGTGGGGAGGGAGCTGGCAGAGCGACCAGCGGCGGCTGGACGGACTGCCCTGGCTCGGCTGGCTGCCGACGCAGGGTTCTGACGACGCTTCGGAGCCGGAGACGCTGCGCCAGGCCCTGGCGCAGCGCTGGCGGCAGCTGGCGCTGCGCTGAGCGCCGTGCCCTTCAGGGCCGTGCCGCCTGCGGCTCCGGCCAGAAGGGGTCGGGGAGGTTGGCCGCCAGCTCCCGCAGTCCTGTGGCCTTGGCGGCCTGGCTCTGGCGTGGAGCCGCCAGCGGCAGGCTGGTGAAGCTGATGCCGCTGTCCGGTCGCAGCGCCGCTGCCATCAGGCTGAGCACCTCTCCGCGGTTGAGGTTGGAGTTCACCTGGCCCCGGAGCCCGTCCACCAGGGCCGGCAGATCCACGCGCATGCCTTGCACACTCAGCTCGCGCTGCAGGCTGCCCACCACTTCCCGGTGGTTGTCCAGGCGGCTCTCGACGGGCCGTGCGGGGTCCCGCCAGCGCGCCAGATGCTCCATCTGCTCAGGGCTTAGCCGCTGCACCCCGGCCTGCAGGTCGATCTTGAGCTCCTGCGCCTTGTCCGTGTAACGCATGCTGCGTGGGGGGTTGGCCTCCACCGTGCCCAGCCGCTCCACCAGGGCGCGCAGGGTGCCGCGACCGAGCACCAGGTAGCGGTCGGGCCGGCCGGCCGGCAGTCCCACCAACTCGCGCACGGCATCGGCCGTCAGGGCCGGGCCGCCGCTGCGGTAGAGACTGCCGAGCGACTGGGGTCGCTTCTCTCCGGGCAGCTGCACCGCCAGGCTGGGGGGCAGCGGCAGCACCTGCAGGGGGCCGCGGGGGTTGACCCGCAGCAGCAGCAGGGCGTCGGCGTTGGGCGGACCCGCCGGCGCGGCGTTGTTGGTGTCCTCACCGGGCTGATCGGCGTCGACGCCGATCACCAGCACCGTCACCGGCCGGTTGGGGACGTTGGCCAGGTCGCTGAGGTTGTCCGTGTCGCCGCTGAGGCCCACAGGTTCCGGACGTGGCCACACCAGGTTGAGCAGCGTGATTCCGGCGAAGGCGCCAGCGGCGGCGATCAGGCTCTTCTTCAGCAGACGGGCCCACTGCCGCCGGTCGCGCGGGGGGCGCAAGCCGCTGGGGAGTCCGGGAGGGCCCCAGCGGCTGCGGAGCCGGGGAGGTCTGTTGGGCATCCGGGGCGGGATCGGGTGGATGGCGGTGGCGGCCGCCCACTCTGACGCAACCCCACACCGGCACCCCCGCAGATCGGCGCAGCCGATAGGTTGTGGCGACCTGTTCAGCCTGCCCGTGCCGGCTCCCCACGAGAAGGCCCGGCCCCTGGCCAAGGGCAGTGTCTATCCCGCCAAGGATCTCTGCAGCCAGTGCGGCCTCTGCGACAGCCGCTGGGTTGCCTATGTGAAGCAGAGCTGCGCCTTTCTCGAGCAGCGCTTCGAGGCGATGGAGGAGCAGGCCCATGGCCGCAGCCGCGATCTGGTCAACGAGGACGAGCTCTACTTCGGGGTGCAGCAGCGGATGCTCAGCGCCCGGCTGCGCCAGCCTCTGGACGGCGCCCAGTGGACCGGCATCGTGAGCCGCATCGGCGTTCGCGCCCTGGAAACCGGCCTGGTGGATGCGGTGCTGTGCGTGGGCCAGAGCCCCGACGACCGCTTCACGCCCGTGCCCAGGCTGGCGCGCACCCCCGAGGAGGTGCTCAGCGCCCGTGTGAACAAGCCCACGCTTTCGCCCAACCTGGAGGTGCTGGAGCAGCTGCCCGGCAGCGGCATCCGTAGGCTGATGGCGATCGGCGTGGGCTGTCAGATCCAGGCCCTGCGGGCCGTGCAGTCCACCCTGCCCCTCGATGAGCTCTATGTGCTCGGGCTGCCCTGCGTCGACAACGTCAGCCGCCAGGGTCTGCAGACCTTTCTGGAGAGCACCGTGAGCTCCCCGGAGACGGTGGTGCACTACGAGTTCATGCAGGACTTCCGCATCCACTTCCGCCACAGCGACGGCCGCACCGAGACCGTGCCGTTCTTCGGGCTGGACACGCCGAAACTCAAGGATGTGTTCGCGCCCAGCTGCCTGAGCTGCTTCGACTACACCAACGCCGGCGCCGACCTGGTGGTGGGCTACATGGGGGCGACCTTCGGCCGGCAGTGGATCACGGTCCGCAACCCGAAGGGTCAGGTGCTGCTGGATCTGGTGGAGGACGAGCTGGACGTGGCGCCGGTGAGTTCCAGCGGCGACCGGCGCGCGGCGGTGCAGCAGGGCATCGAGGCCTACGACAAGGCGGTGAGGTTGCCCCTCTGGCTGGCCAGGCTGGTCGGCTTCTTCGTGGAGCGCTTCGGGCCCAAGGGCCTGGAATACGGCCGCTTCTCGATCGATTCCCACTTCACCCGCAACGCCCTGTGGCTGCGGCGGAACCATCCCGAGAAGGTGGCGGCCCATATTCCCGCGTTCGCCCGGAAGATTATCAGCCGCTACCGGCTTCCCGACGCTTGAGCGACCCACGCCGCCGCGCCGGGGTGCTGCTCCATCCCACCGCTCTGCCGGGAGGGGCTGGTTGCGGCACCCTCGGCAGCACCGCCCACGACTGGCTGGCGCTGCTCGGCCGCCACGGCATCGGCGTGTGGCAGCTGCTGCCCCTGGCTCCGCCCGATGCCACCGGCTCGCCTTACAGCTCGCCGAGCGGATCGGCCCTCAACCCATGGCTGCTGGATGCGGACCGGCTTCTGGCGCAGGGGTTCCTGAGCAAGGAGGATGCGCAGGGGCTCCCCTGCGGCAGCGGTGAGCGCCTCGATCCCGCCCTGCAGGAGCACCGGGCCTGGCTGCTGGGCCAGGCTCTGGCGCGGCACTGGGACAGCCAGCCGCCACAGCGCCGGCGCGCCCTGCGGCGCTGGTGCCGGCGCCAGGGCTTCTGGCTGCGGGACCATTGCCGCTTCATGGTGCTGCGCCGCCAGCAGGCCGGCCGGCCCTGGTGGCAGTGGCCTGACCCCCTGGCGCGGCGGCATGCCTCCGCCCTGAGCCGCTGTGACCGCGACCACCGTCAGGAGCTGCTGGCGGAAGCGCTGCTGCAGTGGCTGCTCCAGGAGGAGTGGCAGGCGCTCCGCAGTCATGCCGCCCGGGAGGGGGTGAGCCTGTTCGGTGACCTGCCCTTCTACGTCGCCCACGACAGCGCCGACGTCTGGAGCCGGCCCTGGCTGTTTTCGGTGGGGACAGGCGGTGCTCTGAGCGAGCAGAGCGGCGTGCCCCCCGACTATTTCTCCGAGACCGGCCAGCTCTGGGGCACGCCGGTATACCGCTGGCGCCGCCATCTGCTCACGGGCTTCCAGTGGTGGCTGGGCCGCCTGCAGCGTCAGCTCGAGCTCTACGACCTGCTGCGCCTCGACCACTTCCGGGCCCTGGAGGCCTACTGGAGCGTGCCCGGCGAGGCGGTCACCGCCCAGGGCGGGCGCTGGCGTTCCTCCCCTGGAACGCTGCTGCTGGCGTCCCTCTGGCTGCGCCTGGCCCTGCGGGGAGGCCTGGCGGACGGTCGCCTGCCCCTGGTGGCTGAAGACCTGGGTGTGATCACGCCGCCAGTGGAGGCGCTGCGGGACCGCTTCGGCCTGCCGGGCATGAAGATCCTCCAGTTCGCCTTCGACGGCAACGCCGACAACCCCTACCTGCCGGAGAACATCCACGGCTCACGCTGGGTGGTGTACACGGGCACCCATGACAACGCCACCGCCATCGGCTGGTGGCAGGGGCTCGACGGCGGCGTGCGGCAGCGGGTGGAGGCGGCGCTGGACTGCCCGGTGACCGCCCCGGGCTGGCAGCTGCTGGAACGGGCTCTGGGCACACCCGCCGAGCTGGTGATGGTGCCACTGCAGGATCTGCTGGAGCTGGGGGATGAGGCCCGCTTCAACACTCCCGGCACCCTGGGCGACAGCTGGACCTGGCGGCTCAGCCGGCCCCTGGCGCACCTGGAGGGACCGTTGCAGGGCTACGGCGAACTGGCCTGCCGCCATAGCCGCAGCGCCTGGCCTGCCGAGGCCTGTTCCAGCGGGCGCAGTTCCGGATAGGCCTGCAGCAGTGTCTGCTCCGGTCGCCGTGCGGGACTCGCCTGGCCCCCGGGCGCGGATCCCTCCGGGCAGGAGGCCCCACTGGCCGCGGCCGGTCTCGGGGGCACCGGTGCCACGGCCAGCAGGCCGGCACGCGCCAGGCGCTGCTGCTGCAGGTTGAGCCCGTAAATCAGCCCGAGGGTGAGCAGGCCGTAGAGCAGCGTGCCCTGCCAGGTGGTGAACACGTCGATCGAGCCGGGCGTGAACCGCCGCCGCAGTCCGCCTCGCTGACCGCCGCCGGGTCCCGATCCGGCATCGCGGGGCAGCACGGCATCGAGGCTGCCGGGTTCCAGACCGAGGTGCCGCTCGATCAGCGGCAGCATCGTGCGCAGGTAGGTGGGTTCGGGCAGCCGATCCCGCCAGCCCCGCTCCAGCGCCTCCAGCACGGCGGTGCTGATCCGCGTTTCGTCGGCGAGCTGGCGCAGGCTCAGCTGGCGCTGTTCGCGGTGCTGGCGCAGCAGCTGCCCGGCCGCCAGCAGCGGATCCACGGGAACGGCCGCCGCC
>JBATEO010000144.1:0-21244 GCA_049664045.1 Prochlorococcaceae cyanobacterium | reverse complement strand
GCGCAGCTTGCGGATGATCTGCTCGGGGGTGTGGCGCTTGCGTTTCATGGGGCTTCTCCTGGCCAAGTCTGGCCGGTAGGGAAGCTCTCATAAGGACTGGTTCAGTTTCCGGGGTCCACGTCAACTCCGCGAGGGCTGCACCCAAATCTGCACCCACCTGGCTTTGTAAATCCCTGAGAGGTCAGTCGGGGCGACAGGATTCGAACCTGCGACCTAGTGCTCCCAAAGCACCCGCGCTACCAAGCTGCGCCACGCCCCGTCCCGGCCAGCTTACGGGCTGAAAGATCCGGTAAGACCTTGGGGCCATGGAGGTCACGACCTGGTCGGCTGGGCTCGCTTGTCTGGGGACATCCCGTTCAGGGACGTCCTCACGACACCTCCAACCATGACCATCCTCCGAACCCCTCGCTCCGCCGCCCCCGGTGGCCTCGGCCGCGCGGCCCAGCTGGCCCTTGCTGCGGGTCTGCTGCTGCCCCTGCTCCTTCCCGCCCAGGCCCAGGCCTATGGACGGGGCTGGCAGCCCGGCTACCGCCCTGTGCCGGTGCAGCAGTGGCATCCAGCCCCGGTGCAGCGTCCGCTTGTCCCCGTCTCGCGGCCGCAGGTGATCTACGACTACCCCCCCACCCAGGTCTTCGCGGGTCAGCCCGTCTTCAGCAGTGCCGAGGATCAGGTCCGCCGCTGCAACCAGGGCCGACTCGTGGGCGGCCTGATGGGCGGTGGCGCCGGTTACGTGCTGGCCAAGGGCAACGACCGGGTGTGGGCCACCCCCCTCGGTGCCCTGCTCGGTTCCCAGATGGGCTGCAACGCCGTTCAGGGCAGAGCTCCCCTGCCCTGGTAACCCCCAGCGCGGCTGCGGCCCGGTTCAGCTGGCGACGGCGATGCAGTCGATCTCCACCCGGGCCCCCTTGGGCAGGGCCGCCACCTGCACACAGGCCCGGGCCGGAGCCACCCCCGTGCCGAACCGCTCGGCGTAGATCGCGTTCACCCGGGCGAAATCGGCCAGGTCGGCCAGGAACACGGTGGTGCGCACCACCTCCCGCGGGCTGACGCCCGCCGCCGCCAGCACCGCCTCGAGGTTGTCGAGCACCTGGCGGGTCTCCGCCTCCACATCGCCGTCGCCCACCATGGCCCCGGTGCCGGGGTCGAGGGCGATCTGCCCGGAGCAGAACACCATCCCCCCGGCCTTCACGGCCTGGTTGTAGGGACCCACCGGCGCCGGGGCGCCGCTGGTGTTCACGGCTTCGGGCTTCAGCGCAGCCGTGGTCCCAGTGTTGGTGGTGACGCTGTTCGTGGTGCCGGTGTCGGTGCGCTCCGGGCTCGGCATGGCGTGCTTCGGTGGGGAGACGAGCCTATGGCTGGCGATGGCCGTGCCCGAAGGGCTCAGCAGTACCTCAGCAGCGCCGCAGCAGCAGCAGCGTGCAGTCGTCCTCCAGGTCGGCACCGCCGTTGAAGCGGTGCAGGTCGCCGCGGATCACGTCGAGAATTCCCGGCAGGGGCTGGTCGTGGTGCGTCCGCAGCAGCTGCTCACACCCTTCGAGACCGAACGGCCGGCCAGCGTCGTCCTCCGCCTCAGTGATGCCGTCGGTGTAGGTGAACAGCAGATCCCCCGTACCCAGGTGCGTTTCGCTGCTGCGATAGGTGGCCTGGCGGAAGGCGCCCGCCAGCGGGCCGCGGGGCAGGGGCAAGGTTGTCACCTGGCCGCCCTTCACCAGCAGCGGCGGACAGTGGCCGGCATTGGCATAGACGAAGTGCCCCGTGGCCGGATCCAGAAAGCCGCAGAAGAGGGTCACGAACAGGCTGGCCTCGTTGCCTTCGCAGAGGCTGGCATTGAGGTTCTGCAGGAGGTCCGCTGGGTCGCCTGCGGCCATCGCCAGGCTGCGCAGCAGGCCGATCGTGCGGGCCATGAGCAGGGCCGCGCTGACGCCATGGCCGGACACGTCGCCGATGCACACGAACAGGCGTCCATCGGCCACGAAGAAGGCGTCGAACAGGTCCCCCCCCACGCTGGCGGCCGGTTCCACCAGGCCGCACGCCTCCAGATCGTCCCGCTCCGGAAACAGGGGCTGGGCCAGGGGCAGCATGCCGGACTGGATCTCCCTGGCTAGATCCAGTTCCCGGCGCAGATGCTCCAGTTCGAGCCGCTCGCGCAGGGCCTCCAGGGTGAGCTGGTTGGCGGTGCGGGCCCGCTGGGTGAGCCCCCGCATCAGGTTGCGGGCCACCCCGGGCAGGGGCACCAGACGCCTCCAGAAGAACGGGCCGTGCAGGCAGAGCACCTCCGCTTCGTGCTCACAGCGCACCAGGGCCGACACCGGCTGCTGGTCGATGGCGGAGAACTCGCCGATGCACTCGCCCACCGCCACCGCAATGCTCTGGTCCGCCCGGGCCTCAGGGCTGAGGTATACCGTCAGCTCGCCGGAGAGGAGCACATAGATGGTGTCGTTGGGCTCCCCGGGGCGCAGCAGGTCCGTGCCGGCGCTGAGGTGCCGCACCTCGCAGGGTTGGAGCCGACGGGCCAGAAGGCTTTCGTCCACGTCACGGAACAGGGGGATCCAGCCGTAGCCCGGCCGGGGCGCGGAGGAACGGGCCAACGGGGCGGGATCGGGGCTCAGGATCGCGGTGACCAGTGCATCTCGATACTTAGTTCATTGCGGTCCTCCAGCACCCGGTAGGCCATGCCATCGGTGTAGGCGCGAACCAGGCGCAGACCGAGCCCCCCCGGGCTGGCCTCGCCCAGGCTGGCGGGCAGGGGCTTGTCACTGACCACGAGCGGATCGAAGGGCACTCCCGCATCGCTGATCACCAGGCGCACGCCGGCGCCGGCAGGTGGGGTGATGGCTTCCAGCCGCAGCCGGATGGGCTGGCTGGCCACCGGGGCGCCGCCATGCTCGAGCAGGTTGGCCAGCACCTCGTTCAGGCAGACCTCGAGCCGGTCGATCTGGTCGGCCGGCACGGCCATGCTGTCTCCCCGCTCCTGCAGCCAGGCGGAGGCGCGCCGGAGTTCCAGCGGTTCGGCCCGGATCTCCAGGGAGCTCACCCGGCCAGGGCGTCCATGGCCGCGGCCTCGTCTTGGCACACCGGGATGATCTCGGAGACCCCGACGGTGTCGAGGGTGCCGCGCACCACCGTGTTGTCACCCAGCAGCAGCACCATCTTGCCTCCCTTCTGCTCGAGCGCCTTGGCGCTGTGGATGATGCAGCGCAGACCCACCGAAGCGAGGAAGGACACGCCGGAGAGATCCACCAGCACCCGGATCGGCCGGCTTGCCGCCAGGGAGGTGAAGCGCATCTCGATCTCGCCGACGCCCACCATGTCCAGGCGACCGCTGAGGCGGATGCGCCGCAGGTCCTCGGCCAGATCCTCGTGCTCGATGGAAGTGGTGCTCATCGGTGCCTGTGCGGCGGCAGACCTGGGCGAACCGTAGCCGTGGTCTCAGGCTTCGATCCGCCACCGGCCGTTTCCTGTCGTCCAGGACACATCAGCCCGCCAGTGCCGTTGCCAGCTGGTTGGTGGTGAGCAGCCGCTGGGCCAGCTTGCGGGCCACCAGGCGGTGCAGCAGCAGCGCCGCCCGCGGCTCCTCCTGCTCCAGGCCCGCCAGCCTGCGCTGGGAGAGCCGCAGCGCCCGCACCTCCTCCTCGCAGATCACCGAGGCGCTGGTGGGCGTGCCCAGATAGAAGCCGATCTCCCCCACGCAGGTGCCGGGATCCATTGTGCGCAGCCGCAGCGGAGCGGCTTCCGGTGATTCCCGGCGCTCCACCACCACACGGCCCGACAGCAGCAGGATCAGATCGCTGGGGGGCGCGCCCTGCTCGATGATCGTGCTCCCGGCCGGGAAACTCACCGGCTCGAAGTGCTCCAGCAGGCGGGTGAGGGCGCGACGTTCCGCCTCGCCGCTGAGTTCGTCGGGCTCCACCAGGGCCGCCGGTTCAGGGCTCACCTCCGGTGCGTGCAGGGAGAGCAGCTCGTTCTCGCAGAACTCCAGGCCATGGTCCAGGTCGCTGAACCAGTCATGGCCCTCGCGATCGCCCTGCAGGATTCCGGAGCGTTGCAGCAGCCGCCTGGTTTCGCTGGAAAGCCCGCTGAACACCAGCTCGATGCCGGCGCCCTCGCAGATCTGGGCCAGCCGCTGGAAGGTGTGCACCGCCGAGGCGTCCAGGCCGCTGGTGAGCCGCATGTCCAGCAGGATCCAGTGCGGCCGTGACGTGGAAGGCACGTCCAGCCTCTCCATGATCGTGCGACGCAGGATGTGGGCGGTGCCGAAGAACAGGTGCCCCTGCAGGCTGATCACCAGGATCGAGTCGCCGTAGCGATCCAGCAGGCTGCTGCGAGCGGGGCTCCGGTCCACATGGCTGCGGCGGGTGCGGCCGGTCATCAGGCTGCGCACCGCGGAGATGCGGCTGTAGTCGATCACGAACAGCAGCAGGGCCAGCACCAGGCCCGCCATCAGGGCGGCCACCCAGCCGGCGAGCACGGTGACCAGCAGGATCGCCAGCAGCACGGCGTTCTCCAGCAGCGACAGGAAGCGGCTGCGGTCCACCAGCCAGTTGGCCACCAGTGACACCCCCAGGAACACCAGCAGCCCGCCGCTGACCGCGAAGGGCACGGCTCCAAGCAGCCGTGCCCCTCCCAGCCAGGCTGCCAGGCACACCAGGGCGGCGAGCAGGCCCACCGCCCGCCCCCGTGCCCCCATCTGCTCGGGCAGGGCGGTGGCGCTCAGCGAGTGGAAGCCGGCGGGGCTGCCCACCAGGGCGGCCAGCAGGTTGGCCAGACCCACCGTCTCCAGATCGCGGTTGAAGTCCAGCTCGCGGCGCACCGTCACCTCGATGGCGCTGGCGTTGAGCAGCGTGCCCAGGCTTGCCAGGAAGGCCACCGCCAGCATGTCCGGCAGGCTGCCGATCACCTCCCGCCAGGCCACCGGCCCGCCCGCCGCTGCGGGGATCAGGCTTCTGTCTGCCATCCCCTGCGGCAGTGCGGGCAGCAGGCCGCCGGCCATGGCGCTGTCCAGGCTGCCGCCGCCGAGGGCCAGCAGCAGGTGGAACGCGGCGATCCCCCCGATCAGGAACGTGGGAATGGTGCGCCACGAGGGCCAGCGCCGGGCCGCCACGGTCATCAGCAGGGCGAAGCCCAGACCGGGCAACCAGCGGCCGAGCAGGGCTGGATCTGCCAGGGCCGTCCAGGAGAGCTGGTCGGCCCCAACGCCCAGCATCACCGTGAGTCCGCCCTTCACCAGCAGGGCGCCGCTGCCGGCCACGAATCCCCCCAGCACCGGAAAGGGGAGGTAGCGGAAGAGGTTGCCGGCCCCCCAGCGGCCCAGCACCAGGGCAGTGAGCCCGAACAGGGCGGTGCTGACGGTGATCAGCACGCTGACGGTGGCGAGCACGTCGGCGCCCGGTGCGGCGCTGGGGAGGCGCTGGGCCAGCCGCGCCGCCAGCAGGGACAGCACCACCACCGGCAGTTCGTGGGGCCGGCCCACCGTGCCGGGAAACGATCCCCTGAGCGCCATCACTGCGCCGATCACCACCCCGCCCAGCAGGGTGTGACCCACACCCTCCGCCATGGCTCCGGCAAGGGAGCCGGAGAAGAGCAGCGCTCCGAAGGAGATCTGAGCGAGGGCGGAGAGGCTGCCCGCGGTGAGCCCCGCAGCCACGGTGGCCGGCAGGCGCTGCCCCAGGGCCTGCCAACCGCGAAGCGGTTTGGGACGCATTCCAGCGCTTGAAGCCCTCGGACCCTAGGTCGCGCAGGCCCTCCAGCCATCCTTGCTGCGGCGCAGACGGCCCAGTTCGGCCCCATTTTGTGTTCTGAGAAACAAGTTGGTGGCCCGCTCGCTGCCGATGGTGCTGGGGATCGTGGGCAGGCCCCGCCGGCGCAGGTCAACCACCTCCGCCAGGCGCTCCCGGATCTCCCGGTCGCCGGGCCGCTCGGCCGCAGCCCAGCGCAGGTTGGCTTCGGTGTATTCGTGCGCGCACCACACCCGCGTGGCCTCCGGCAGGGCCGCCAGGCGCCGCAGCGAGGCGTGCATCTGCTCCGGTGTGCCCTCGAACAGCCGGCCGCAGCCGCCGGCGAACAGGGTGTCGCCGCAGAACAGATGGCCGCTGCGCGGCAGCCAGTAGGCGATGTGGGCACGGGTGTGGCCGGGCACATCGATCACCTCCACCGGCTCGCCCAGCACCTCCAGGTGATCGCCCCCGGCAACGCTGCAGCTCTGCAGGGGGATGCGCTCGTGGTCGGCCGCCGCGGCGATCACTGCCGCCCCTGGCCAGCGGCGCAGCAGGCCCGGGGCGCCGTCGATGTGGTCGCTGTGGTGGTGGGTGTGCAGGATCGCCTCCAGCTCGAGGCCGCGCTCCTCCAGGGCGCGCCGCACCGGTTCGGCCACGGCCGGATCCACCACTGCGGCCCGCCGCCCGCGCTGAAGCACGACCACGTAGTTGTCCTGCAGCACGGGAATCAGCCACACCTGCAGGGGGCTGCCGGGAGGGTCGGCCGCGGCCGTGGTGTCGAGCTTCAGCGGTCGCATCGGTGCAGCGGTCGCATCGTTACAGTCCGCACAGCGGCTAGCTCCATGATCGCCGCCGACGTTCCGTCATGAGCGCACCGATCACCGTGGCCCTGGCCAAGGGCGCGCTGCTGCAGGACGCGGTTCGCCGTTTCGGAGCCGCCGGTCTCGACTTCTCGGCGGTGCTGGAACCCGGCAACCGGCAGCTGATGGTGCCCAGCGCCTGCGGCCGGGCCCGTGCCCTGCTGGTGCGCAATGCCGATGTGCCGGTGTACGTGGCCTACGGCCAGGCCCAGATCGGCGTGGTGGGCTACGACGTGCTGCGCGAGCACCAGCTGCCGGTGGCCCACCTGGTGGACCTGGGCTTCGGCGGCTGCCGCATGAGCGTGGCGGTGAAGGCCAGCAGTCCCTACCGCCGGGCCGTGGACCTGCCCGCCCACTGCCGCATCGCCAGCAAGTTCACCCGCTGCGCCGAGGAGTTCTTCGCGGCCCTCGACCTGCCGGTGGAGCTGATCCATCTGGCCGGATCGGTGGAGCTCGGTCCGATCACCGGCATGAGCGAGGCCATCGTCGACCTCGTGGCCAGCGGCAGGACGCTGCAGGAGAACGGCCTGATCGCCATCGAGGATCTCTTCCATTCCACCGCCCGACTGGTGGGCCATCCCCTGGCCCTGCGGCTCGATGACGGCGCGCTCCAGGCCATCGTCGACCGGGTGGCGGCCAGTGCCGGCACCCCTGCCCGCGCTGGCGCCGCGCCTGCGGCGCTCACCACCTGATGGCGTCTCTCGACCGCCAGCGGCTGCGGCGCCTGCTGCCCTACGTGGCGGGGGACCGGCGGCGCCTGCTGCTCACCCTGCTGCTGCTGATCCCGGTGGCGGGTGCTGCCGCGGTGCAGCCCCTGCTGGTGGGGCAGGCGATCGCCGTGCTGCGCGGCGAACCCACCCTGCCCTGGCTGCAGGGGCTGGCGGTGCCGGTGGCGCTGCGCCTGCTGGTGCTGTCCCTGCTGGCGGCGGTGCTGGTGCGGCTCTGCCTGCAGGGCATGCAGGTGTACAACGTGCAGGCGGTGGGCCAGCGCCTCACGGCCCGCATCCGCCAGGACCTGTTCGCCCACGCCATGGCGCTGTCGCTGCGGTTCCACGACCGCACGCCCGTGGGCAAGCTGCTCACCCGCCTCACCAGTGACGTGGATGCCCTGGCCGAGGTGTTCGGCAGCGGCGCGGTGGGGGTGCTGGCCGACCTGGTCACCCTGCTGGTGATCGCCATCACGATGCTCTCGATGGAGTGGCGGCTGGGGCTGCTGCTCCTTGCGGCGCAGGTGCCGGTGGTGCTGGGCATGGTCTGGCTGCAGCGCCGCTACCGCCGCGCCAACTACCGGGTGCGGGAGGAGCTCAGCCAGCTGAACGCCGACCTGCAGGAGAACCTGCAGGGGCTTGAGGTGGTGCAGATGTTCCGCCGCGAGCAGGTGAACAGCCGCCGTTTCGCTGACACCACCGACCGCTACCGCCGCGCCGTCACCGGCACGATCTTTTACGACAGCGCCATCTCCGCCTTCATCGAGTGGGTGGCCCTGGTGGCGGTGGCCGCGGTGCTGGCCCTCGGCGGCGCCATGGTCACCACGGGCGTGCTCGGCCTGGGCACCCTCACCACCTTCATCCTGTTCTCCCAGCGCCTGTTCGATCCCCTGCGCCAGCTCGCCGAGCGCTTCACCCAGATCCAGGGCGGCCTCACGGCGGTGGAACGCATCGGTGAGCTGCTCGAGCAGCCGATCGAGATCGACGACATGCCGGAGGCGCAGCGTTCACCCATGGCTCTGCGCAGCGGCGGGCAGCGCCGCAGTGCCGGCGAAGTGGTCTTCGAGAACGTGTCCTTCGCCTACCGCCAGGACGAACCCATTCTCTCGGAGCTCTCCTTCCGCATCGCCCCCGGCGAGCACGTGGCCCTGGTGGGGCCCACCGGTTCCGGCAAGACCACCGTGATCCGGCTGCTGTGCCGGCTCTACGAGCCCCAGCAGGGCCGGATCCTCCTCGATGGCGTCGACATCCGCGAACTGCCGATTGAGATCCTGCGGCGGCGCCTGGGTGTGGTGCTGCAGGACAACTTCCTGTTCAGTGGCAGCGTGGCCGACAACCTCCGCCTCGACGCCCCCATCGCCACCGACGAGCTGCGCCGCCTCTGCGGTGATCTGGGACTCGGGCCGCTGCTGTCCCGTCTGCCCGACGGTCTGGACACCGAACTGCGGGAGCGCGGCGGCAACCTCTCCTCCGGGGAACGGCAGCTGCTGGCGGTGGCGCGGGTGGCGATCCGCGATCCTTCGGTGCTGGTGATGGATGAGGCCACAGCCTTCCTCGATCCCTCCACCGAAGCCACCCTCCAGGCAGATCTCGAGCGGCTGCTGCAGCAGCGCACCGCCATCGTCATCGCCCACCGCCTGGCCACCGTGGAGGCCGCTCACCGCATCCTGGTGCTGCGCCGCGGCCACCTGATCGAGCAGGGCAGTCACCGCGAGCTGCGCGCCGCCGGCGGGCTCTACGCCCAGCTGGCCGATCTGCAGGAGCGCGGCCTGGCGGCGCTTTGAACTTGGCCGGCCAGCATTCAGCCTGGAGGCATCGGCAGTTGCTCCAGCCAGGGGTCGAGGCTGGCTGCCAGGCGGTCTGGCATCTGCAGCATCGGCAGATGTCCCGCGCCCTCCAGCACAGTCACCTGGTGGTCCCTGGCGTAGCCCGCCAGGTGGCGCACGTAACGGGGGGCCATCACGCCGTCGCGGCTGCCCGCCACCCACAGGCTGGGCACCCGCAGCTCTGCGGTGATCCGCGGCAGGGCGCTCACGGCGCTGCGGCGCATGCTGCAGGCCAGCAACCCCCGGGCCGCGTGGATGTCGGCCAGCAGGGGGCTGCGCAGGCCATCGGTGCCCGGCAGCCGCAGCAGCCAGCGTGGCCGCCAGCGCAGAAACAGACAACCGCTGCGCCGCACCCGGGCGAAGGGCCGGGGCTGGTACACCCCGCCGCCTGCGGCGATCTGCACCACTCCAGCCAGTTGTCCTCCCAGCCGCTGCGCCGCGTGCAGGGCGATGCTGCCGCCGAGCGAGTGACCGATCAGCACCACCGGGCCGTCGTGGCGCTGACGGCACTGCTCGGCCACCCAGGCGCCGTAGCTGGCGAGGCTGGGCTGCAGCCCCCGCGGGCGGGGCGTGTCCCCGAAGCCCGGCAGGTCGGGGGCCCACAACTCCCAGCGGGGCTCCATCTCTCTGGCCAGCGGCTGCCACAGCCGCCCGGACAGCAGCCAGCCGTGCAACCCCACCAGCAGGGGGCGCGGCGTGGGCGGTGCATCGCGAGCCGGGGTCTCCATCGGTCAGGATCGTGCCATCCCGTCTGCAGTGGTGTGCTCACGGTGGACCTGCTCACCCAGCTGTACGGCCGCGGTCATCGCCTCTGCGCGACCCCCAACCCCCGGATCAGCCTGGTGCTCAGCAGTGAGCGCGAGATCGATCTCTACGAGCTCGAGCAGCTCTGCGACGCGGTGGGCTGGAGCCGCCGGCCGCTTCGGCGTGTGCGCAAGGCCCTGGAGAACAGCCTGCTGCGGGTGGGGTTGTGGCGTCACGATCCCCGGCTGCCCCGGCTGGTGGGCTTCGCCCGCTGCACCGGTGACGGGGTGGTGGAGGCCACGGTGTGGGATGTGGCCGTGCACCCCCACTACCAGGGCGCAGGCATGGGCCGGGAGCTGATGGCGTTCGTGCTCGATCACCTGCGGGAGCTGGAGGTGGAGCGGGTGAGCCTGTTCGCCGACCCTGGCGTGGTGGGCTTTTACCAGGGCCTTGGCTGGGAGCTGGAACCGCTGCAACGCCGCTGTGCCTTCTGGTACGCCCCCTGATCCTGGGATCCGTAGTAGCGGCACGCCAGCGCCTCGGCCGGTGTCCCCCTCCGCCAGGCCCGGCGCAGGCGGGCGTTGTTCAGGGTCGTGCGCCACACCCCCAGCCGCCGCCAGCGCCGCCCATCCACCCGCAGCGCCACGCCCAGGCTTTGCAGCCGGCCCTGCCGCCGCAGGCGCTGCACCAGATCGAGATCCTCCATCAGCGGCAGCGGCCGGATGCCGCCCACTCCGTCGTACAGAGCACGGCTGAGCAGCAGCCCCTGGTCGCCGTAGGGCAGTTGCCGCCATCGGCTGCGCAGGGCTGTCCCCAGCTCCACCAGCCGCAGGCCGGGATGGCGGCCCCGGATCGCCAGATCGAAGAACCAGGCCTGCCCGCTGCGCTGCAGCTGCGTTGGCTTGCCGGGTTCGATCGCGGCCTGCACCCGCTCGGCCCAGTTCCGGGGCAGGCGCACGTCGGCATGCAGCAGCAACAGCCAGGGCGCCATGGCCTCGGCGGCCCCGAGGGCTAACTGGCGGCCACGTCCCGGCGGGCAGCGCAGCAGCCGGGCACCGGCCAGCTGTGCCACCTGGAGCGTGCCGTCCTCACTCCCGCCATCCACCACCAGCACCTCACGCACCAGCTGCGGGCATTCCGCCAGCTGGGCCAGCAGGGTCGGCAGCCGGGCGGCCTCGTTGCGAGCGGCGATCACCACACTCAGCTCGGCCATCGCGGCATCAGCAGCGGTGAGCCCCCGCTGGTCAACCCTGCCGCGGCAGCTCCGCGGGCTTGAGGGTGATGTTGCGGCTCTCGTTGCCCCGCCGCACGACGATGTCCAGCTCCTGGCCCACCTCTCCCCGGTCAACCCCCAGCTGCACTTCCGAGGGGTTGCGCACCGCTTCGCCGCCCACCTTCTCGATCAGGTCGCAGGGCCGCAGCCCGCCCCGGGCCGCCGGGCTGTCGGGCATCACGTCCACCACCACCACCCCGTTCACCTCCGGCAGCTGGCACTCGTCGGTGCTGGCATTGATCTCCCGCGCCAGCTGCGGCGTGATCGCCTGCAGCCGCACGCCGATGTAGGGGTGACTGGCATAGCCCCGCTCCAGGATCTGGGCCGCGATCTGGCGAGCCACATTGATCGGGATGGCGAAGCTCAGGCCGGCGCCTGGCGCCTGGCGGATGGCGGTGTTCACGCCGATCACCTGGCCGCGGTCGTTGATCAGCGGCCCGCCGCTGTTGCCCGGGTTCACGGCGGCGTCCGTCTGGATGTAGGGCACCCGCTGGCCCTCCCCCACGGCGTTGGTGCGCTGGATGGCGCTGATGATCCCGGCAGTCACGGTGTTGTCGAGGCCGAGGGGGTTGCCGATGGCGATCGCCCACTCTCCCGGCCGCACCCGCCCCGAATCTCCCAGGGGTGCCACGGGCAGCTTGCTGGCCACCACCTTCACCACGGCCACGTCGGTGAGCGGATCGGCGCCCAGCACCTTGCCGCTGAAGCTGCGCCCGTCGGGCAGGGTCACCGTCACGTCGCTGGCCCCCTCCACCACGTGGGCGTTGGTGAGCACCACCCCGTCCGAGCGGGTGATGAAGCCCGAGCCCTGACCCTGCTGCTCCTGGATGGTGGGTCCGCGGCCGAACAGTCCCCCCAGGGGGTTGATCACCCGCTTGGTGGTGTCGATGCGCACCACGGAAGGCCCCACCTTTTCCACCGCCTCCACGATCACGTTGCTGCTGGCCTGGATCGGCGCCGCCGGCGGGGCGTCGCTGATGCGCACCGCCTCGGCGCCGTTGTCTCCCGGCAGACGGGGCAGACCGGGGATCGTGCGGCTGCCGCAGCCGCCCAGCAACGCCAGCGCTGCGATGAGGCCGGCCAGGCCGGCGCTTCGGGGGCTGGTGACGAGGCGTGGCATGGAGAAGGCCGGGGTGCGGCGGGATGGTGGGTTCCGCTTCATTAAAGACGCTGCGTCGGGCATCCTCTGCGTAGAGTTCGCCACCCGCAGGGCTTTCGATCGGTGCAGCAGGAGAACCAGCTGTGGCACCAGGTTCAGAAGACCCTCCAGGCCAACCTCAGCAAACCCACCTTCGAAACCTGGATCCGGCCGGCCCGCTGCCTGCGTTTCGACGGCCGCAGGCTGCAGCTGGAGGCCCCCAACAGCTTCGCCTGCGGCTGGTTGCGCAAGAACTATCTCGGCACCATCGAGGCTGTGGCCGGTGAGATCACCGGCTCGCCGGTGCAGGTGGAGGTGTCGGCGGCCATCGGCGACGAGAGCCTGATCCCCAGCGGCCAGGCCGTGGCGGCTGCACCGGCGGCGACGCCCGGCCCCGCCGCAGGGTCGTTTCAGCCGCCTGGCCCTGCCCCCTTGGGCGGAGGAGCTGCGACCGCCGCGCGGCCGGTGGGCACGGGGCTCAATCCCCGCTATGTCTTCAACCGGTTCGTGGTGGGGCCCAACAGCCGCATGGCCCATGCGGCCGCGCTGGCTGTGGCCGAGGCCCCCGGCCGGGAGTTCAACCCGCTGTTCATCTGCGGTGGTGTGGGCCTGGGCAAGACCCACCTGATGCAGGCCATCGGCCACTACCGCCTGGAGATCGATCCCCAGGCGAGGGTGTTCTATGTCTCTACGGAAACCTTCACCAACGATCTGATCCAGGCGATCCGCAAGGACGCCATGCAGAGCTTCCGCGACCGCTACCGCGCCGCCGATCTGATCCTGGTGGACGACATCCAGTTCATCGAGGGCAAGGAGTACACCCAGGAGGAGTTCTTCCACACCTTCAACGCCCTGCACGAAGCCGGCCGTCAGATCGTCATCGCCTCCGACCGGCCCCCCAGCCAGATTCCCCGGCTGCAGGAGCGGCTGATCTCCCGCTTCTCGATGGGCCTGATCGCCGACATCCAGGCCCCCGATCTGGAGACGCGCATGGCGATCCTGCACAAGAAGGCCGAGCAGGAACAGATGCGACTGCCGCGGGAACTGATCCAGTTCATCGCCGGCCGCTTCACCTCCAACATCCGCGAGCTGGAGGGGGCCCTCACCCGGGCGGTGGCCTTCGCCTCGATCACCGGCCTGCCCATGACCGTGGAGTCGGTGGCGCCGATGCTCGATCCGGTGGGGGTGGAGGTGGAGGTGAAACCGGACCAGGTGCTGGAGAAGGTGTCGGAGGTCTTCGGCGTGGGGGCCGAGGAGATGCGCAGCGCCAGCCGCAAACGGGCGGTGAGCCAGGCACGCCAGGTGGGGATGTATCTGATGCGCCAGAGCACCGACCTCTCCCTGCCCCGCATCGGCGAGGTGTTCGGCGGCAAGGATCACTCCACGGTGATGTATGCGGTCGAGCAGATCGAGAAGAAGCTCAACAGCGACCCCTTGCTGGCGCGCCAGGTGCAGCAGGTGCGCGACCTGCTGCAGATCGATTCCCGCAAACGCCGCTGAGGCTCAGTTGCAGCCCTGCACGGAGATGCGGTAGCTGAACCCCGTCGCCTCCGGGTTCTTGCTGGCACCCACCTTGAAGTTCATCTGGCTGGCCTGCTTGCCGGGGACGGCGGGGAACGGACCGAACATCCTGCCGGTTCCAATCGGGGGGCTCATCTCCTCATCGATGATCTTCAGGCTCGACTCATCGCTGAATTTCATGAACCCCTCAACCGGATAGGTGGCATTTGCATCGGATGAGTTGGCGGTGAAGAAGAACTTGTAACTTCTGTAGGGCTTATCGACGATGAAATCGGTGTTCCAGTTGGTCTGGCCGATCAGCATGCCCAGGGGCATCACCTTGGGGCGCTCCACACGTTTGGAGACGATGTTGCTGCTGCCGTCACCACCGATGGGCTGGAGGAAGGTGCAGGTTTCGGCGCGGGCGCCGCCGGCGTCAGCCAGCGGCAGCGCGCAGGCCAGGGCGAGGGCGGGCAGCTGCCACCTGGAGATGGGGCGCGTGGACATGGACTCGGCGGGGCAGGTCGTGGACAGGCTAGATGAGGGGCCTGGCGGGATCGAGGCCTTCCACTTCCCCCTGAAACACGCGGCTGGCTGTGATGTCTTCCGCCTCGATCGTCATCAGATCGAGCTTGGTGACCGCCGTGCCCATGCCGCTGAACAGGCGGTTGGCCTGGCGCATGCGGGCCCGGTCGATGGCGTTGCGGATCGAACGGGCATTGGCGAAGAAGGGCAGCTGCATGCGCCGCTGGATGTAATCGGCAAATGCCTCTCTGGCTTCGTCGCTGAAGCGGTAGTTCTCCTCTGCCAAGATCAGCTGGGCGATGGCCAGCAGCTCTTCGGCGCTGTAGTCGGGGAAGTCGATGTGATTGGCCACGCGCGAAGAGAGGCCTGGATTGCTCTGGTAGAACACGTCCATGCGTTCTTTGTAGCCGGCAAAGATCACCACCAGGTCGTCACGGTTGTTCTCCATCACCTGCAGCAGAATCTCGATCGCTTCGGCGCCGTAATCCCGTTCGTTCTCCGGACGATAAAGATAGTAGGCCTCGTCGATGAACAGCACGCCGCCCATCGCTTTCTTGAGCATCTCTCGCGTCTTCGGGGCTGTGTGGCCGATGTACTGACCAACCAGGTCGTCGCGGGTGGCTGTCACCACATGGCCCTTGCGCACGTAGCCGAGCCCGTGCAGGATCTTGCTCATCCGCTCGGCCACGGTGGTCTTGCCGGTGCCGGGCCGGCCGGTGAACGACATGTGCAGGCTGGGAGGTGCCGTCTCCAGCCCCACCTGCTGCCGGGCCCTGTTCACCACCAGCAGTGCCGCGATTTCGCGGATGCGGGCCTTCACCGGCTTCAGGCCCACCAGCTCCCGATCGAGCTGATCGAGCACCGCCTGCACCCCGGCCCCCTCGTACTCGGCCCGCAGATCCACTGCGGAGAGGGTCTCGGCCTCCGGCCCCGGATCCTGGGCCTGGCCGGGGAGCGGATCGGGGTGGCTCATCGCAAGGGGAAGGGTGGCTGCATGGCTCCGGTCATGCGCTGGGGTCGTCCGCAAGGAGGGAATCGATGGCAGCGGCAAACCCGTGTTCTGACTCACCCACCCTGGCGCCGTCGGTGTCGGCCCGCAGGGTGAGGTTCACATAGGTGCGCCCGAAACTGATGTCGGGAAAGCGCTGGTGCGCCTCGCAGAGCTCGTTGAGGTGCTCCAGGAACGTGCGCGTGGCCCCATAGTCACCGAACTCGATCCGCCGCTCCAGCCACTCGGCCTGCTCAGGCTTGGGGCGGGGTGTCCAAGGCTGCTCCATGGCTCGACCCTAGGCCAGCGCTGGGATGCCGCCCTCCAGACAATCGGTGCGCGCGACCGCCAGCCGGGCCGCCCAGGCCTCGGCGTAGGCGCGGTTGGCCTGCCGTTGCTGTGCATCGCCGCCGCCGAGCGGGTGGGGCATCGTGCCGTTGATGGCCGCGTTGGTGACGCAGAACATCGCCTTCTGGAAGCTCTGGCAGATCTTCACCCGGATGTCTCCCTCGCCCCTGGTGCGCTGCCTGTACCACTGGTGCAGCGGTTCGGGCAGGTGGCGGTACATGTCCTGCATCAGCAGGCTGGGGGGGATTCCGGAACCCATGGTGGGCAGGGGATCGGCGTAGAGAGCGCCGTAGGCGAAGCGAGCCTGATCCGCTGAGATCTGCCGGGCCTGGGCGTTGAAGCTCACGGTGCCGAAGAACGGTGTGCCCCGCAGGAACACCGCTTCCACGTAGGGAACGGCCACGTCGACCAGGAAGGTGAGGCCGGCCTCGGGCGGCAGCACCCACAGTCGCTCCCGACCGATCGTCACGGCATAGGTGATCGGATTGGCGGCCGCGGCCACCAGGCCATCCATGATGAACTGCACCACCGCCGGGATGGAGCGCACACGGCCATCGCGTTCAGCGTCGGCGAGATCCAGGAACAGGTCGCTCATCACCCGCCAGAACTGACCCAGGGCATGGGTGGTGGCGGCGCTGCGGATCAGCTCCGGCAGGAAGCCGGGGGCCAGGGGATGCAGCAGCCCAAGCAGGGGGTCGCGGCGGCACTTGCTGGTGATGACCGCGGCGCAGCTGGCGGCAAACGCTGTGGAATCGAGGTAGGCGTCGAGACCACCGGTGCCATGCCAGAGCATCGCCTTCATGCAGTATTCCGCATACTCGAAGTTGATGCGGTCGTGGTTGAGATAGGCCCAGATCCTTCCTGGGCTGATGTGTCCGTTGAAATACTTGAAAATCGGAAAGGGATTGAGGAACTGTTGTTCTGCCTGATAGATGAGGTTGATGCTGTAGGCATCCAGCACCTCCCCGTAGCTCTCCAACACCCCCACCACCTCCAGCAGGTGATCCGGGCTGTCGGGCAGGAGGGCCTGGCCGCTCAGCAGCCGTTCCGCCAGCTCCTCGGCCGGCGGCATGCCGCCCTTGTAGGTGAGCTCCGCGGGAATGACAGGCATCAGCTCAGCCTGTTCTGCATCAGGCTCGCCAGCAGCACAGGCAGCTCCGCCATGGCGGTGCTGGTGGCCGCACTGAGGCGGCCCAGGCTGGCGGGCACAAGCCCCAGGGCCACCACGCCCAGAGCCAGACCCATCGCCGGTAGGGTTTCCCGGGGCGCCACCACGGGCAGCTGGATGTCCAGCCTGGCGTGCTGCACCGGATCGTCCACCGGCGTGATCGCCAGCCGTCCGAAGAAGGCCCGGTTCACCAGCAGCAGGAAATACACCGCCGTGAGGCCAGAGCCCACCATGCACAGCAGGGTGGCCATGGGGAAGGCGTTGATGCTGCCGCGGAACACGAGAAATTCGGAGATGAAACCCGCCATGCCCGGCAGGCCCGCGCTGGCCATCACCGCCAGGATCATCAGGCTGCCGGTGAGCGGCAGGCCCCGCTCCGGATTCAGCAATCCGCGCACCACCTCAAGATCGCGGCTGCCGGTCTTGCGGTACACGATGCCCACCAGCAGGAACAGCAGAGCCGAGATCAGACCGTGGCTGACCATCTGGAACTCAGCCCCGAGCAGTGCCACGGGGGTGGCGGCGGCGGCGGCCAGCAGCACATAGCCCATGTGGCCCACTGAGCTGTAGGCCACCATCCGCTTCATGTCCTGCTGGGCGATGGCGGCCAGGGAGCCGAACACCACCGAGACGGCTGCCCAGAGAGCCAGGCCGGGTGCCAGCCGCGACCAGGCCTCCGGGAACAGTCCCATGCCGAAGCGCAGCAGGCCGTAGGTGCCCAGCTTCAGCAGTACCCCCGCCAGCAGCACCGACACGGGCGTGGAGGCCTGGGTGTGGGCATCGGGCAGCCAGGTGTGGAAGGGTACCAGCGGCATCTTGATGCCGAAGCCCACCAGCAGTGCCGCCAGCAGCACCAGCTGGCTCCCCATGCCCAGCCGCTCGCTGGTCACCGGCGTGAGGCTGAAGTCCACACTGCCGGTGAGCAGGGCCAGGCCCAGGAAGGCCCCCAGGATCAGCATTCCGGAGATGGCCGTGAAGATCAGGAACTTGGTGGCGGCGTAGGCGCGCCCGGCACCACCCCAGATTGAGATCAGCAGCCAGAGGGGAATCAGCTCCAGTTCGTAGAAGAGGAAGAAGAGCAGCAGGTTGTCGGCCAGGAAGGCGCCATTCACCGCACCGCTGATCAGCAGCAGCAGGGTGAAGTAGAGGCGTGGCCGACGGCTGAATTCGCGGGTGCAGACCACCGCCACCAGCGTCAGGGCGCCGTTGATCAGCACCAGCGGCAGGGACAATCCGTCGATGCCGAGCCGGTAGTCGAGGCCGATCCCCGGCACCCAGCTGTGCAGCTCCCGCAGCTGCAGCCCAGGGTCGGCCGGATCGAACGGCACCAGCAGCAGCAGGCTGGCCAGGATCTGCGCCGTCAGCACGGCAATCGCCACAGCGCGCAACCGCGCCGGAGCCGCCGTGACGGGCTGGAGCATCAGCCCGAGTGCGCCCGCGAAGGGAATGCCCAGCAGCAGGGAGAGCAGGGGCAGGTCGGCCGGGTTCACGGCAGCACCTCCAGAGCCCCGGTCCACCAGCTGACGCAGGAGAGCAGCACCACGATCGCCACCACCACGGTGAGCACGTACGACTGCAGCTGGCCGCTGACGCTGAGGCGCAGGTTCTCGGCACTCTGCAGCGAGAGGCGGCCGAGGCCGTTCACCAGTCCGTTCACCAGCCGCTGGTCGATCCAGTTGCTGAGGCGCGCGGCCGCCGCCACCATCGCCACCACGGTGGCGCGGTAGATGCGCTCGGTGTAGAAGTCGTGGGCCAGCAGATCCTGCAGCCAGCCCAGGGGATCGGCGATCGAGCGGGATCGGAACTGATCCAGGCGGTTCATGGCACCCAGCAGCACTCCCGCCAGTCCGCTGGCCGACACGGCCAGACCCACCGGCAGCGAGAACGAGGCGATACCCGGCACCGGATCGATGCGCTGCATCAGCAGCGGCGTGAGCAGCACGGTCACCGTGAGGCTCACCATCGGCAGGGCCATCAGCCAGTTCACCTCCGGGGTGCGGCGGGTCTTGGCCATGGGCGATCCGAGGAACAGCGCGCGGAAGACCCGGGTGAGATTGGCGGCGGTGAACAGGTTGGTGAGCAGGAACACGGCGGCGAAGGGCCACGCCGAGTGCCCCAGGGCCTCGACGGCCTGGCCGTAGCACCAGTAGCAGCCCAGGGGCAGCAGGCCCACCAGTCCTGCCGCCGCCACCAGGTAGGCGCTGAGGGTGGCGGGCATGCGGCGGCCGATGCCGCCCAGCTCCGTGAGGTCCTGGCAGTTGGTGGTGGCGATCACGGCACCCACGCTCATGAACAGCAGCGCCTTGGCCAGCCCGTGACAGAGCAGCAGCAGCAGGGCGATGCCGGGCTGCTGCAGGGCGATGGCCACGAACACCAGTCCCAGGTAGGAGGTGGTGGAGTAGGAAAAGGCGCGCTTGAGATCCACCTGGGCCAGCGCCACCAGGGCCCCGGCCACGGCGCTGATGGTGCCCACCACCAGCAGCACGTCGGTGGCGATCAGCGACAGCTCCAGCAGCGGCATCAGCTTCATCAGCACCAGGGCTCCGGCTGTCACCACCACCGAGTTGCGCAGGATCGAGGCCGGGTTGGGGCCCTCCATCGCCTCATCCAGCCAGAGGTGCATGGGGAACTGGGCGCACTTGCCCATCGGCCCGGCGATCAGGCCAAGACCCAGCAGGGTCCCGGCCAGGGGGCTGACGCTGCCGCTGAGCTCGGCGTCAGCGGCCCAGCTGTAGAGGTCGGTGAATTCCATCGATCCCGACCAGGCCGCCAGCGCCACCACGCTCATCAGCAGCAGCACATCACCGACCCGCTTGGTCAGAAAGGCGTCTCGGGCCGCGGTGACCACCAGGGGCTGGGCGTACCAGAACCCCACCAGCAGATAGGTGGACAGGGTGAGCATCTCCAGCAGGAAATAGCTCAGAAACAGGTTGCTGCTCAGCACCACCCCCGACAGCGCCCCTTCGAAGAAACCGATCAGCCCGAAGAAGCGCGCCAGCGACCATTCCTTGTCGAGGTAGCCCAGGGCGAACACCTGGGCCAGCAGGCTCATGAAGGTCACCAGCGACAGGGCGGCCAGCGTGTAGAGCGAGAGATCGAGGCCGATGCGCAGGTCGAGGTCGGCTACCGCGAACCAGGGCAGGCTGATGTGGTGCGGACCGGTGAGCCAGACGTCACGCAGGGCGAGGCTGCCGTGCAGCACGGCCAACAGGGTGACGAGGATGTTGATGTAGGCCGCCGGCCTCTGGCCGTTGCGGGGGAAGATCCCGCCCATCCAGGGCAGAGCCAGGGCCAGGCCGCTGAACCCGTACAGCGGAATCAGCCAGGCCAGCTGCAGCGACAGGGGCAGAGAGGCGGGCAAGGGCAGGGGCAGAAGGTGTGAGGAAGGGGGTTGCCCTGGGGCCGGACTCTAGGGGGGTGCCCCTGGCCCGGGACCGCTTCAGGGCCCGCCAGCACTAAAACGTTGCCCGCTCCAGGTCGCGCTGCCGGACTGCCCGCAGGCTGCGCAGCCAGGTGCCCAGGTCCTCGGCGTGGTGCTGCTCGTCGCTCCAGAGCCGGCGGAAGAAGGCTTCGTTCTCCTCGTCGGCCACGAGCAGGCAGAAGCGCACGGCTTCGGCGTAGAGGTTCACCAGATCCTCTTCCAGCACCATGTTCTGGCGGAGCAGTCCTGCCAGGTCGCCGGCGTGGGTCACGGGCCGCAGCTGCGAGGCTCCCGGCACCGTGCCCAGCGCCAGCATCCGCTGCACGATCGCTTCGGCGTGGCGCATCTCCTCCACCGTTTCCTGGCGGAAGCGCTGGGCCGCGTCGGCATCCCCCCAGGCCTCCGCCAGGGAGGCATGGGTCATGTACTGCTGAACGGCGGTGAGTTCGAGGCTGAGGGCGCGACCGAGATAGCCGAGGACGCGCGGGTGCACGGCGTCCATGGCCATCACAGCCGACGGGTGGCGCCGGTGCCGCGCAGGGCCGGCTCGACCTCGGTGTGGGGCCGGGCGATGATATGGGCCGCCACGAGGCCGTCACCCACGCGCTCGCAGGCGTCGGCGCCAGCGCGCACGGCGGCGTTCACGGCCCCGGTTTCACCGCGCACCAGCACGGTCACGTAGCCGCCGCCCACGAATTCACGGGCCACGAGGGTCACTTCAGCAGCCTTGGTCATGGCGTCCGCGGCTTCGATGGCTGGCACCAGTCCACGGGTCTCGATCATGCCGAGGGCGATTCCCGGCAGTGCCCTGGGCGACTCGTCGCGACCCACCTGGGCCGATCGGCCCGTGCTGCCACCGCCACCGCTGCTGCGCCGGCCGGTGCTGCTGGTGCTGCGGGCAGCCGTGCTGCGGGCCGTGGTGCTGGTGCTGCGGGCGGTGGAGGTGCGGCCAGCGGCGGCGGTGCGGGATGTCGCCGCTCGGGCTGTGCCGGTGCGCCCGCTGCTGGCACGGCCGCTGGCACGGCCCGTGCT
>JBATEO010000143.1:0-3634 GCA_049664045.1 Prochlorococcaceae cyanobacterium | reverse complement strand
GAGCAGGGCCACCTGCAGGGCTTCGGAGCCGGCGGAGCGGCAGCCGCTGGCGGCGCAGCAGCGCAGTTGCAACTGGGGCTCGAAAGGCAACAGAACTGTGGTGGTCATGGCTGCGCTCCGCTGGGGTCAGCGTCCGCCGCGGTCATCAGCCCAAGGGCGGCCAGGCGGGCGTCGAGGGCGGCGGCATCGTCCATCGGCAGGCGCGGCTCCAGCTGGCCGTCCACCACCAGCACCGGCGCCTGTCCGCAGGCCCCCAGGCAGCTCACGTGCTCCAGGGCCCAGGTGCCGTTGCCGGCGGCATCGTCGAGCCGCAGGCCCAGGCGCTGCTCGATCCGGGCCGCCAGCTCCCCGCCGCCCTTCACGAAGCAGGCCGTGCCCAGGCACACGGCGCAGCGGTGGGCGGTGGGGGCCTCCAGCCGGAACAGGTGGTAGAAGCTGGCCACCCCATGCACGCGCGACAGGGGCAGCTTCAGCTCCCGCGCCACCTGGGCCAGGGCCCCCGGCGGCAGGTAGCCGTAGAGCTCCTGCACCTGGTGCAGCACCTCGATCAGGGCGTCGGCGCGGCCGCGGTGCTGGCGGATCAGCCGCGTGGTGCGCTCCACCGCCTGGGCGGGCAGCTCCGGCTGGGGCGAGGACGGCGCCGAAGGTGGGGACTGCGCTGAGGAGGGCGCGATCATGGCTGAGGGCGGGGCTGACGCGGCGGGCACGCCGCTCCTGTCTTCTGCCTAGCCAGCTCCGCCGGGGCTGTCAGCGATTGTGGTGGAAGCGTGGCCTGGAGGCGGGCAGCGATGGGTGCCACCGGACTGGTGATCGATCCGGCTTTCCGCCTGCACGAGACGGGCCTGGGCCATCCCGAGAGCCCGCGGCGGCTGGAGGTGATCGAGCACGAGCTGGACCAGCGCGGCCTGCTGCAGCGCTGCCGGCTGATCCCGGCCCGGCCGGCGGTGGACCGGGAGCTGCGCCGCTGCCACACCGCCCGCTACCTGCAGACGGTGCGCCATGAGGTGGCCTACGGGGCCGCCCAGCTCTCCACCGGCGACACCGCCATCGGCGAGCACTCCGAGGACGCGGCCAGGCTGGCGGCCGGGGGCACCCTGGCGGCGGTGGATGCGGTGCTGGCGGGGCGGCTGACCAACGCCTTCGCCGTGGTGCGGCCGCCCGGGCACCACGCCGAGGCCGACCGGGGCATGGGCTTCTGCGTCTTCAACAACGTGGCCCTGGCCGCCCGCCATGCCCAGGCGGTGCACGGCCTGGAGCGCGTGCTGATCGTGGACTGGGACCTGCACCACGGCAACGGCACCCAGGCGATCTTCTGGAGCGACCCCTCGGTGCTCTACGCGAGCGTGCACGAGTGGGGCAACTACCCCGGCACCGGCGCCGCCACGGAGCGGGGCGATGGGGCCGGACTGGGCTTCACAGTGAACTGCCCGCTGTCGGCCCACAGCGACGGCCCGGCCGTGCTCTCGGCCCTGGAGGAGGCGCTGGTGCCCGCCGCCACCCGCTTCCGCCCCCAGCTGGTGCTGGTGTCGGCCGGCTTCGACGGCCACCGCGGCGACCCCCTGGGGCACTTCCTGCTCGAGGACGCCGACTACACCGCCCTCACCCACCTCTGCCTGACCATCGCCGCAGAGCACTGCCAGGGCCGGCTGGTGTCGGCGCTGGAGGGGGGCTACGGACTAAAGGGTCTGGCCGGCGGCGCCGCCGCTCACGTGGAGGCCCTGCTGACGGCCTGATCCATGGCGCCCTGATCCGCCGCAGCCTGCTCCCCCGGCAGCACCGCGGTGGCCAGATCGATCCAGGCCTCCACCACCTCATCGCCGGCCTGGAGGCTGAAGCCCAGCTTGCGGCACACCCGCTGCATGGCGCCGTTGCCCGGCAGGATCTCCGCCAGCACCCGGTCGATCCCCTCGTCACGGGCGATGCGCAGCAGCTGGCCGAGCAGGGCCGTGCCCAGGCCCTGGTGCTGAAAGGCATCGCCGATCAGCAGCGAGAACTCGGCGTCGTTGCGCTCGTGCAGGCGGCTGAGGCGACCCACCGCCAGGATCCGGTGCTCACCGCTGAGGGGATCGCGCCGGTCCACCACCAGAGCGAGCTCGCGCTCGTAGTCGGTGAAGCAGATGCGCACCAGCCGCTCATGGGCGATGCGGTGGTCCAGGGAGGTCATGTGGAAGTAGCGGTAGTACACGCTCTCCTCCGAAAGGCTCCGGTGGAACGCCACCAGCAGCGGCTCGTCCTCGGGGCGGATCGGCCGGATCGTCACCGCCGTGCCGTCCTGGAGCCGCCAGGGCCGCACGTACTGGCTGGGATAGGGACGGATCGCCGGCCGCGGCAGGTGGCAGCTGGCGCCCGTGACCGGCTGGAGCAGGATGCGGGCATCGAGGGCCACCATGGGCCGCTCACCGTTGCCCGGGGTCACCAGCAGCGGATTGATGTCGATCTCGCGGATGGCGGGCTGCTCCAGCACCAGCTGGCTGAGCCGCACCAGCAGCCGCTCCAGCTCCTGCAGATCAGCCGGGGGGCCGCCGCGCACCCCCTGCAGGGCCCGGTACACCCGGGTCTGCTCCATCAGCCGCCGCGCCAGGGTGGTGTTCAGCGGCGGCAGGCCCACGGCGCTGTCGCGGTACACCTCCACCAGGGTGCCGCCGCTGCCGAACAGGATCACCGGCCCGAACTGGGGATCGAGGCTGCTGCCCACGATCAGCTCCACGCCCTGCTCACGCCGCAGCATCGGCTGCACCGTCACCCCGTCGAAGGCCTGCGGGCCAAAGCGTTCGCCGATGCCTGCGGCCATGGTGGTGAAGGCCCGCTCCACCGCCTCGGCGGAGGCCAGATCCAGCCACACGCCGCCCACGTCGCTCTTGTGGGTGATCGTGGGGCTGTGCAGCTTCAACGCCACCGGGTAGCCGATGGCGGCGGCGGCCTCACGGGCGTCGGCGGCACTGCGGGCCTGACGGGTCTCCACCACGGGGATGCCGTAGCTGGCGAGCACCTGCTTGGCCTCCAGCTCGGTGAGCAGGTCACGGCCCTCGGCCTGGGCCTGCTCCAGCACCCGGGCGCCGGCGCCATGCCCGGTGGCAGGAGGTGCGGCCGCGTGCTCCGTGGCAGTGGAGCCGTCACCGGCAGCGGCGACCTCGGGCAGCAGGGCGGGCGTTTCATAGAGCCCGCGCAGGTTGTCGCTGAAACGCCAGAGAGCGTTGAACAGGCGGGCGGCCGCGTCGGGGTAGGGGTTGGTGGCGATGCCGGCGGCGTTGAGCACCGCCACGCCCTCGGCCACCTCATCGCCTCCCATCCAGCTAGCCAGCAGGGGCTTGCGGGTGCGCCCGGCAAGCTCCCGCAGGCGCTGGGCGGTGGTGGTGGGATCGGTCATCGCCTGGGGCGTGAGGATCACCAGCAGGCCATCGTTGCCGGGGTCCGCCAGAACGATCTCGATGGCGTTCAAATAGCGCTGGGGATCGGCGTCGCCGAGGATGTCGATCGGGTTGGCCCGACTCCAGTGGGCCGGCAGCACGGCGTCGAGGGCGGCCAGGCTCCCGGGCGCCAGCTCAGCCAACTGGCCGCCGCCGAGCACCAGGGCGTCGGTGGCCAGCACTCCCGGGCCGCCTGCGTTGGTCACGATCGCCAGCCGCGGCCCGGC
>JBATEO010000142.1:0-4112 GCA_049664045.1 Prochlorococcaceae cyanobacterium | reverse complement strand
GCCCGGGGCCGGCGCCAGCCCTGGCTGCCGCTGCGCTGGCAGCAGGGCGATGCCCAGGCCACCGGTCTGCCGGCCGCTTCGGCCGACGGCGCCGTGATGGCCTATGGCCTGCGCAACCTGGCCGATCCGGCAGCCGGCCTGGCGGAGCTGCGCCGCCTGCTCCGGCCCGGGGGCCGGGCGGCGGTGCTGGATTTCAACCGCCCCAGCGGTGCTGTGGCCAGCTTTCAGCGCTTCTACCTGCGCCGGCTGGTGGTGCCCACCGCCGAGCGGTTCGGTATCCCCGAGCACTACGCCTACCTCGAAGCGAGCCTGCAGCGCTTTCCCAGCGCGTCTGCCCAGCAGGCCCTGGCCCGCCACGCCGGCTTCAGCCTGGCCCGCCATTGGCCCCTGGCGGGAGGCCTGATGGGCGTGCTCGAGTTGGTGGCCTGATCCCCCTCTGTTGCCTAGCCTTCTCGTAGCACCTCCCCTGCTGTTCATGGGCGTTCCCCTGTTCAAATTCGCAGGCAACATCGGCAAGAAAGTGTTCAACCGCGGCGAGGATTCCACCAAGGCTGCCGAGAAGATCAAGCAACACGTGGAGAAGAACAATCCCGGCGTGAAAGACCTGCAGGTGGCCGTGGCCGGCGAGACCGTGACCATTGCCGGCAGCGCCGCCGACCAGGCTGCCTTCGAGAAGGCCGTGCTGATCGCCGGCAACGTGGAGGGGGTGGGTCAGGTGGAGGCCGACGCCCTGCAGAAGCCGGCTGGCAGCGAGTCCACCTTCATCCTGGTGGAGGAGGGTGACACCCTCTGGGGCATCGCCGAACGGGCCTACGGCAACGGCGCCCGCTACACCGAGATCTTCGCGGCCAACCGCGAGGTGATCGAGGATCCCGACCTGATCTTCCCGGGCCAGAAGCTGCGCATCCCCACCACCTGACCTGCACCGCCTGCCCCCGGCCGGCGCACTGGAACTGAGGCTGGAACGGGCGGCTGGAAGGGCGGCTGGAACAATGACTGCGCCGGCCCCGGCCGTGTTCCACGCGCCGCCACCATGCACTTCCAGGACATCATCAGCACCCTGAACCGTTTCTGGGCGGATCAGGGCTGTCTGCTGTTGCAGCCCTACGACACCGAGAAGGGCGCCGGCACGATGAGTCCGCACACCGTCCTGCGGGCGATCGGGCCCGAGCCCTGGGCCGTGGCCTACCCCGAACCCTGCCGCCGGCCCACCGATGGCCGCTACGGCGACAACCCCAACCGCGCCCAGCACTACTTCCAGTACCAGGTGCTGATCAAGCCGTCGCCCGACGGCATCCAGGAGACCTACCTGGCCTCCCTCGAGGCCCTCGGCATCCGCCAGGCCGACCACGACATCCGCTTTGTGGAGGACAACTGGGAGTCGCCCACCCTGGGCGCCTGGGGCGTGGGCTGGGAGGTGTGGCTCGATGGCATGGAGGTGACCCAGTTCACCTACTTCCAGCAGTGCGGCGGCCTGGACTGCCGACCGGTGTCGATCGAGATCACCTATGGCCTGGAGCGCCTGGCCATGTATCTCCAGGACGTGGAGAGCATCTGGGACCTGAGCTGGAACGGCGAGCGCTCCTACGGTGAGATCTGGCTGCCGTTCGAGAAGGGGCAGTGCACCTACAACTTCGAGGCCTCCAACCCGGAGCGGCTGCAGCAGCTGTTCGCCCTCTACGAGGCCGAGGCGGCCGATCTGGTGGCCAGGGACCTGCCGGCGCCGGCCCTGGATTTCGTGCTCAAGTGCAGCCACACCTTCAACCTGCTGGAGGCCCGCGGCGTGATCTCGGTCACCGAGCGCACCGCCACCATCGGCCGCATCCGCACATTGGCGCGCCAGGTGGCCGAGGCCTGGCTGGCCGAGCGGGAGGCCCTGGGCTTCCCGCTGCTGACGCCCTGAAGGCCGGCCTCCTCCACCCGCAGCGGCTTTCTTTCCGGCGCCATGGCATCGCCCACCCGCCCCCGTTTCCCCCGACAGCCGTTGCTGCTGGCGGTGCTGCTGCTGGGCAGCTTCCAGCTGGGCCGCCTGAGCGAGCGGGCCTACTGGCCCTGCCGGCTGCGGCCGGTGGCCTCCCTGGTGGCGCCGCTGCTGGGCCAGGAGCTGCCCAGCGCCGAGCTCTGCGACCTGCTGCTGCGGATCCCACGCCTCTGATTCCCATCACCGATCCACGCCCAGCGATCCCCGCCACCGATCTCTGAGCCGTGGGGCAACCCTGAGCTGCGAACGGCAAGCAGAGGGAACGGCGGGGCATGGGCGGGCGCGGGCTCAAGGGACTGATCTGGGGGGTGCTGCTGGGCCTGGTGCTGCTGCGTGCCGTGCTCGTCTGCCTGGAGCCGCTCAGTCCG
This sequence comes from Prochlorococcaceae cyanobacterium, assembly GCA_049664045.1. Classification (GTDB taxonomy): domain Bacteria; phylum Cyanobacteriota; class Cyanobacteriia; order PCC-6307; family Cyanobiaceae; genus NIES-981. Next base: position 1,763 of record JBATEO010000142.1, on the reverse strand, counting down.
GCCCCGGGCGATCCCGCCCTGCGGCTCGATGAGCGAGGCGGGCCGCAGGCGGTGCGCCTGGTGGGCACCCTGATGGCCGATCCCAGAAGCCCGGGCGGGAGTGGAGGCGACGGGAGTGACCGCTGCAGCGCCCTGTTGCAGTTGCCGGTGGGCCGCAGCGAGCTGCAGTTCAGCCCCTGCCCCAGACCGGCACTGCATCAGGGTTGGCGGCTGGCGGTGGAGGGCCGGCTGCGGCGGCCCCGGCCGGCGCCCCATCCGCTGCTTGCCGGCCCGGCCGAACGCCTGGCGCGCCAGCAGGCCGCCAGCCAGTTGCAGGTGGAGCGCTTCGAGGTGCTGGCGCGCCCTGCCACGCCGGTGGCCGACCTGCGCCGCCGCCTGGCGGGGACCCTGATGGAGCGCGCCGGACCCGAGCGGGGCGGCGTGCTGGCGGCTCTGGTGCTGGGCAGCGCCGTGGTGCCGGTGCCCGCCGAGGTGCGAGAGGCGTTCCGCGCTTCGGGCCTTTCTCATGCCCTGGCCGCCTCCGGCTTTCACCTCAGCGTGCTGCTGGGGGCGGTGCTGCCCCTGGCCCGGCGGCTGCCGCGCACGCCCCGGCTGCTGCTGGTCAGCGGTGCGATGGGGCTGTTCGTGCTGCTGGCCGGTCCCCAGCCCTCGGTGCTGCGGGCGGTGCTGATGGCGGCGATGGCGCTGCTGGCGCTGGAGTGCGGGCAGCGAGGCCGGCCGCTGGCGATCCTGCTGACCAGTGCCCTGCTGTTGCTTCTGGTGTCGCCCCGCTGGCTGGTGGACGTGGGCTTCCAGCTGAGTGTGGTGGCCACGGCGGCGCTGGTGGTGAGTTCAGGCCCGATGGAGAGAGCGCTGAGGCGCCGCCTGCCGGGCTGGTGCGGCTGGCTGGCGGCCGCCACCGCCGTGCCCCTGGCCGCCTCTCTCTGGACCCTGCCCCTGCAGTTGCACCATTTCGGCGTCGTGCCGCTCTTCTCCCTGCCCGCGAATCTGCTGGCGGCGCCGCTGCTCTCGCCCCTCACCTTGGGGGCGATGCTGCTGGCCCTGCTGGGCCTGATGGCACCGCCGCTGGTGGGTCCGGTGCTGGCGCCACTGGCTGGTCTGGCGGAGCTGCTGCTGGCGATCGCGCGCGGGGTCGCCCGGCTGCCGATGGCCCAGTGGCAGCTGGGTCGCCCTGTCCCATGGCTGGTGCTGCTCCTGTCCCTGGGGGTGCTGGGCCTGGCGGTTCCCGGCCTGGCGCGCCGCTGGCGGCGGCTGGCACTCGCCCTGATCACGGCGGCGGCAGTGGGGCATCTGGCCCTGCTCCAGGCCGATCAGCTGCTGCTGGTGCATCAGGGCCAGCGGGATCTGCTGCTGGCCCGTCACCAGGGCCGTGCGGCGCTGGTGGCCCTGCAGGCCGACGGCTTCAGCTGCCACCAGGCCGGCCAGCTGGCCCGGGGGCTGGGCATCGGGCGCTTCGACTGGGCCCTGCTGCTCGATCCGCTGCCGCCGGAGCCTGACGGCTGCTGGCAGGAGCGGGCCGGCCTGGTGCTGGCCAGCGCCGATGGCAGCCCGCCGCTGCAGCCCGGTCAGCACCTGAGGAGTCCGGGCCTCAGCGCCGAGGCCATCACCATGGCCAGCCGTGGGGTGCGGCTGCAGGTGGGGCGTCGCCGCTGGCTGCTGCTGCCGGATGTGCAGGACCTCTGGGCCTGGCGGGATCAGCAACCGGCGGGCGCAGCGGCCCGTGCCGGGGGCAGCCGCAGTGCGCCCTTGGACGGGCTCTGGCT
>JBATEO010000141.1:0-11732 GCA_049664045.1 Prochlorococcaceae cyanobacterium | reverse complement strand
CCGCCGAGGCGGCCGCCTTGCTCGCCCATGGCGTGGCCAGCTGGCCGGCCCTGGCTCGGCTGGAGGACGCTCAGCTGCGGCGTCTGGCCGGCTCAGGCGGCACCAGCGAGGCCACTCTGCGGCGGCTGCGGGGCCAGGCGAGGCTGGTGGTGCAGGTGGGTCTGGAACCCGAACAGGCGGCATTGCTGCTGCACGCCGGCATCGCTGATGCCCGGGGCCTGGCCCGTGCAGACCCGCAGCAGCTCTGGGTGCAGACCGGCCGGCTGCAGCGGCGCCTCACCGGTGCGGCCGTCGCCCCGCCGGATCTGCCCACGCTGCAGGGCTGGATCACCCGGGCTCGCCGGGCCGCAAACTGACCCCACTGCGGCCAAGGGACGCGGGAACCCATCTGGAATGGTTGGAGACGCGGACAGGACGTGGCTGCACTCCAGCGATCCCTGACGCCGTTCCGGCGCCCCGGCCCATTCCCAGGCCGCCAGCACCCTGGCCGTGCCCCCCGTGCCGTTCTTCCAGGTGTGCTGGTGGTGCTGGCGCTGCTCGCAGTGGCTGCATCCGGCGCCGGACTTCCAGCGCCGGCGCTGGCCCAGTCGAACCTGCTCCAGTCGGTGCGGCGGGATCCGGCCCGTGCCAAGGCGCTCTGCAACCAGCTGCGTGAGATGAACCGCCAGGGCATGTCCGCCACCAGCAAACAGGCGACCCGCACAATCGCCAGCCAGGAAGGCCTGAGCCCGGTGGACGCCGAGGTGCTGATCACCTATGTGGTGGGGCTGCACTGCCCGGACGTGCGCTGACGGCCACACCGGTGCCCTGGCGGGATGGCTGGCTCACCTGCCGCGACGGCGTGCGGCTGATCAGCCGCATCTGGCAGCCCCAGGGTGAGGGTCCCTGGCCGGTGCTGCTGATGCGTCAGCCCTACGGCCGGGCGATCGCGTCCACACCCACCTACGCCCACCCCGCCTGGTATGCCGCCCAGGGATTCCTGGTGGTGGTGCAGGACGTGCGCGGCCAGGGCGACTCGAAGGGCACCTTCACCGGGTTCGGCCAGGAGGCCCGCGACACCGCCGACAGCCTGCGCTGGGCGCGGCGGCTGGAGGGCAGCAACGGCCGCGTGGGCATGTACGGCTTCTCCTACCAGGGCCTCACCCAGCTGCTCAGCGACGCCGGCGATGAGCAGGGACTGCCGGACTGCCTGGCGCCGGCCATGGCGGGGCTGGATGAGTGCCGGCACTGGGCCGGCAGCGGCGGTGCCCACTGGTGGGCCCTGGGGCTGGGCTGGGGCTTGCAGCTGGCCGCGCTGCGCTGCCGCCGCCGCGGCGACCTGGAGGGCTGGCGGCGCATCCGCCGCAGCCTCGATGCGGGGCGCTTCCTGGAGGAGGGGCCGGAGCTGCTGGAGGAGCTGGATCCCGAGGGCATGGCCCTGCGTTGGCTGCGGCAGGATCCCGCCGCCACGCAGGACTGGGTGGTGCATGAGCCGTCGGCGCGTCTCTGGCGGCGGCCGATGCTGCTCACCGGCGGCTGGCACGACCCCCATCTCGAGGGGGTGCTGGACCTCTGGCGCCGGGCGCGGGCCGCCGGGGGCAAGCCCCTGCTGCGCATCGGCGCCTGGACCCACCTGAACTGGGGCGACGGGGTGGATGGGCTGCTGGCGCGGTTCTTCCGCCACCACCTCCAGACTCCGCCCGGCGGGGAGTTCGCGGAACCGGCGGTTGCGGTGCAGGGCGGGCAGCACGGACCCTGGTGGAGCATCACCGTCCTGCCCTCAGTTCTGCCCTCAGTGCTGCCCGGCGAGGCCGACGAGAGCGAGGCCGACGACAGCCAGGTCGTCGACACCGAGGCCGACCGGCAACGCCAGGCCTGGCGACGCTGGTGGCTCCGGGATCAGGCGCTGCTGCCGGCCACGGGCGGGACTGCGGGTCTGGCTCCGGCCGCAGGTCCAGGGTGTGCCGGACGGCGCTGGATCGTGCACGATCCGTGGAGACCGGTGCCGGGGCGGGGCGGGCACCTGGGGCTCGACGCCGGGCCCTGCCAGCGGGGCGATCTGGACGAGCGGCGCGACGTGGCCTGTTTCACCAGCGCTCCACTGGCACGGACGCTGCGCCTGCTGGCCCGTCCCCGTCTGCGGCTGCGGGTGAGTGCCGATCAGCCGGGATTCGACCTGTGCGCTGCCCTGAGCCGGGTCACCCCGGACGGGGGCGTGGAGCAGCTCAGCACCGGCATCAGCCGTCAGCGCGGCGCGGACTGCCTGCAGGGAGAGTGGCGGGAGGTGCAGCTGCAGCCCCTACTGCTGGAGCTGCTGGCGGGGGAAAGGCTGCGGCTGTCGCTGGCGGCGGCGGCCTGGCCCCAGGTGGCCGTGAATCCGGGCACGGGCGAGCTGCCGTGGGGCGGCGGCGGCCCGGAGCATCGCGTGATCACGCTGGAGCTCGATTGCCAGGAGGCGGAGCTCAGCCTGGAGCCAGTCGAGGGACTGGATCCTGGGGCAAACTGTGGCCTGCCGTGCCCGCCGCCGTGATGCCCTTCGCCGTGCCGCCGCGCTCCGTTCCCCTGCTGCTGGGTCTCTGCGCGGCCCTGGCCCTGGGCGGCGCTCCCCAGGGCCTACTGGCTCAGGGAACAGGCAGTGTCAATCCGGCGCGGGGCTCCGCCGGCACGCCGCGGGCCAGCCTCACCGTGGCCGAGGCCCGGGCGGCGGCGAACAGCTTTCTGGAGGCAGCGAAGACCCGCGATGCCAACCTCCGCTACGCCCGGTTCTCCCCGGAACTGAAGGCGATCAGCAGTCCGGCCATCGTGGCCGAGCGCATTCGCAGCGAACCCGTGCTGCGCAGCTGGACCCTGCTGAGCGTGCGGGGCGGCCTCAGCACCACCACGGTGGAGGCGAGTCTGGAGACCGCCGACGGCACCCGCGACCTGTTCATGGTGCTCAACGACCGGGGGGAGCTGGAGGGCTACCACTTCGACCTCACCGACGCCGACACCGCCAAGGTGGCCAGGGATTTCGTGGTGGCGCTGAGCGCCGGCCAGTTCGTGACGGCGCGCAGCTTTCTCAGCCTGCCCAAGCAGGAGGAGTTCAGCGCCGCCGCGCTGCGCGCCAAATGGCAGGAGCTGCAGCGCCAGACCGGCAGCTTCGTGCAGGTGGGCCGGGTGCTGGAGGTGGATCGGGCCGACGACACCCGCCTGGTGCTGGTGAGCACCCAGTTCAGGGACGTGACCGATTCCCTGTTCGTGATCCTCAACGGCAACAACGAGATCGTGGGGGTGAACTTCCCCCAGGAGCCGGTGCGGCCCCGCCGGTTCGCCCCCAGCACCGCTGCTGACACCAGGCCCTGACGGCGGCGGCAGCCATCGGCAGCCGCCCTAAGCTCGCGGCGCCCGTGCTGAGCTGCCATGCCCGTCCCCACTCTCGACTGGATGGTGGAGGACGCAACGCGGCTGGCTGAATGCCGGCACAACCACCCGTTCGCGGTGCTTGGCCCCCAGCCCCTCGATGACGGCCGCTGGGTGGTGCGGGTGTGGATGCCGGAAGCGGAGCGGGTGGAGCTGCTGATCGGCGCTGAGAGCATCGCCACCGGCACGCCCCACCACCCCTGGATCTTCGAGGCGGAACTGCCCCACAATCCCAACAGCGGCTACCGGGTGCGGGTGCTGCGCGGCGGCATCAGCCATGAGGCCCACGACCCCTGGGCGTTCCGGGAGGAATGGATGGGCGAGCTGGATCGCCACCTGTTCGCCGAGGGCAACCATCACCACGTGTGGCGCCGCCTGGGCGCCCACCTCACCGAGCGGGATGGCGTCGCCGGGGTGATGTTCTGCCTCTGGGCCCCCAATGCCCGCAGCGTGGCGCTGCTGAGTCCGTTCAACAGCTGGGACGGTCGCCACCATCCGATGCAGAGCCGCCTGGGCGGCCTGTGGGAGCTGTTCATCCCCGGCCTGGCGGCCGGTGCCATCTACAAGTACGAGATCCGCAACCAGGACGGGCACTGCTACCAGAAGGCCGATCCCTACGGCTTCCGCCACGAGGTGCGGCCGGCCAACGCCTCGATCGTGGAGCCGCTGGGCGGTTACGCCTGGAGCGATCAGAGCTGGATGGCCGAGCGCGACAGCCGCAATCCCCTCGACCAGCCTGTGGCGGTGTACGAGATGCACCTGGGCAGCTGGATGCACGCCAGCGCCGATGCCCCCTACATCGAGGCCGACGGCGCAGCACGCCCGCCCGTGCCGGCGGCTGATCTGAAGCCCGGCTCCCGTCTGCTCACCTATCCGGAACTGGCGGAGCGGGTGATTCCCTACGTGAAGGCCCGCGGCTTCACCCACATCGAGCTGATGCCGATCTCGGAGCATCCCTTCGACGGCTCGTGGGGGTATCAGGTGACGGGCTGGTACGCACCCACCAGCCGCTACGGCAGCCCCACGGAGTTCCGCGCCTTCGTGGACCGCTGCCACGCCGAGGGCATCGGTGTGATCCTCGACTGGGTGCCGGGGCACTTTCCCAAGGACGCCCACGGCCTGGCCTTCTTCGACGGCGCCCATCTCTACGAGCACGCCGATCCGCGCATCGGCGAGCACAAGGAGTGGGGCACACTGATCTTCAACTACAGCCGCAACGAGGTACGCAACTTCCTCGTGGCCAACCTCATCTACTGGTTCGAGGAATTCCACATCGACGGCATCCGCGTCGACGCGGTGGCCTCGATGCTCTACCGCGACTATCTGCGGCCCGACGGCGAGTGGCTGCCGAACGAGCACGGGGGCCGCGAGAACACCGAGGCGGTGCGCTTCCTGCAGCAGGCCAACCACGTGCTGTTCCAGCACTTTCCCGGCGCCCTTTCGATCGCCGAGGAATCCACCACCTGGCCGATGGTCACCCAGCCCACCAACATCGGCGGTCTCGGCTTCAACCTGAAGTGGAACATGGGCTGGATGCACGACATGCTCGATTACTTCGAGCTCGATCCCTGGTTCCGCCAGTTCCATCAGAACAACGTCACGTTCTCGATCTGGTATGCCTACACCGAGAACTTCATGCTCGCCCTCAGCCACGATGAGGTGGTGCACGGCAAGAGCCACCTGCTCCACAAGATGCCGGGTGACGACTGGCAGAAATTCGCCAATGTGCGCGCCCTGCTGGCCTACATGTGGACCCACCCCGGCAAGAAGACGATCTTCATGGGGATGGAGTTCGGTCAGCGCGCCGAATGGAACGTGTGGGGTGATCTGCAGTGGGACCTGCTGCAGCACGAACCCCACCAGGGCCTGCAGCATCTGGTGGACGACCTCAACGCCTACTACAAAGGCGAGCGGGCGCTGTGGGGTGACGACTTCAGCGAGTACGGCTTCCAGTGGATCGACTGCAACGACAACCGCCACTCGGTGATCAGCTTCATGCGCCGCGAGAGCACCACCGGCCGCTGGGTGGTGGTGGTGGCCAACTTCACCCCCCAGAGCCACTCCCACTACCGGGTGGGGGTGCCGCTGGAAGGCTTCTACGAGGAGGCCTTCAACACCGATGCCGCGCGCTACGGCGGCAGCAACCTGGGCAACCTGGGCGGCAAGTTCACCGACGAGTGGTCGATCCACGGTTACGAGCACTCCCTCGACCTCTGTCTGCCGCCGCTGTCGGTGCTGGTGTTCCGCCGCGACGAGAAGCGCAGCCAGGCCCAGATCTGTGACGAAGGCGCCGCCGCCAGCCCCACCCAGGCCTGATCCCGCGGGGTGGTCGGGTAGGTTCGCCCCTGGCTTGGTTGTCTGTGCTGATGTCCACTCCCGCTCCCCTGCTGCTGCGCGCCGCCCGAGGTGAGCAGGTGGAGCGGCCACCGGTGTGGATGATGCGCCAGGCGGGCCGCTACATGAAGGTGTACCGCGACCTGCGCGACCGCCATCCCGGCTTCCGCGAGCGCTCGGAAAATCCCGATCTCTCCTACGAGATCTCGATGCAGCCCTTCCACGCCTTTCGGCCCGACGGCGTGATCCTGTTCTCGGACATCCTCACGCCGCTGCCGGGCATGGGGATCGACTTCGACATCATCGAGAGCAAGGGCCCGATCATCGAGCCCGCCATCCGCACCCAGGCCCAGGTGCACGCCCTGCGGCCCCTGGATCCGGCCGAGGCGCTGCCCTTCGTGGGCGAGGTGCTGGGCCGCCTGCGGGCCGACGTGGGCAACGAGGCCGCCGTGCTCGGCTTCGTGGGCGCCCCCTGGACCCTGGCCGCCTACGCCGTGGAGGGCAAGAGCTCCAAGACCTACTCGGTGATCAAGGCGATGGCCTTCCGGGAGCCGGCGCTGCTGCACCAGCTGCTGGGCCACCTGGCCGACTCGATCGCCACCTACGTGCGCTATCAGATCGATTCGGGCGCCCAGGTGGTGCAGCTGTTCGACTCCTGGGCCGGCCAGCTCAGCCCGGTCGACTACGACGTGTTCGCCGCGCCTTACCAGAAGCGGGTGATCGACCAGGTGAAGGCCACCCACCCCGACACCCCCCTGATCCTCTACATCTCCGGCAGCGCCGGGGTGCTGGAGCGCATGGGCCGCACGGGCATCGACATCGTGTCGCTCGACTGGACCGTGGACATGGCCGACGGCGTCGCCCGCCTGCCCGAGCACGTGGGTGTGCAGGGCAACGTCGACCCCGGCCTGCTGTTCGGCACCCCCGAGGGGATCCGCGAGCGCATCCTCGACACGGTGCGCAAGGCCCGCGGCCGCCGTCACATCCTCAACCTCGGCCACGGCATCCTGCCCGGCACGCCGGAGGAGAACGCCCGCGTGTTCTTCGAAACCGGCAAGGCGGTGAACGAGCTGCTGGGGGCCGCCGTTTGACGGGCGGGCGCGAACGCGTCCTGATCACCGGGGCCTCCGGCTGCGTCGGCCAGCACATCGCCCATCTGCTCCTGCAAGAGAGCGACGCCGAGCTGCTGCTTCTGCTGCGCGATCCCGCCAAGCTCACCGCCGTGCCGGCCGACCATCCGCGCATCACCCTGCTGGTGGGCGATCTGCGTGATCTCACCCCCCATGCCGGCGCCATCGCCACCGCCACCCGCGTGGTGCACACCGCCACCGCCTGGGGCGATCCGCAGCGGGCCATGGCCGTGAACGTGGAGGCGGTGAAGCAGCTGCTGGCGTTCACCAGCCCCGAGTGGCTGGAGCAGGTGCTCTACTTCTCCACCGCCTCGGTGCTCGACCGGGATCTGCGCCTGCTGCCCGAGGCGCTCACCCAGGGCACCGAATACATCCAGACCAAGGCCCTCTGCCTGCAGCAGCTGGAGGAGCATCCCCTGGCCGATCGGATCGTGGCCCTTTTCCCCACCCTGGTGTTCGGCGGCCGGGTGGATGGCGGGCAGGTGGATGGAGGTGGGCCCTTCCCCACCAGCTACCTCACCGCCGGCCTGAAGGAGGCCTGCCGCTGGCTGTGGCTGGCGAGGTGGCTGCGGGTGGACGCCAGCTTCCACTACATCCACGCGGCCGACATCGCCCGGGTGTGCGCGCACCTGCTCAGCCAGCCCCAGGGGAGCGCCACCGGGCGCCCCAATCCCGAGCCCGGCCAGGGGCGGGTGCGGCGGCTGGTGCTGGGCCAGCCGGCCGTGACCGTGAACGACACGGTGCGGCGGCTGACGCGCTGGCGCGGCGGCTGGATGCCGCCCGTGGCCCTGGCGGTCACCCCCGCCCTGGTGGAGGTGCTGATCCGGCTGCTGAGGCTGGAGATCACCCCCTGGGACCGCTTCTCGATCCGCCAGCGCCACTTCGTGCATGAGCCAATCACCAGGCCGGAGCGCTTCGGCCTGGTGAGCCAGGCGCCCACCCTGGAGGCGGTGTTCGAGCAGGCCGGCCTGCCGCGCCGGCGGCCTCTGGCGGAGCGCCTGTGGCAATTGTTTCGAAGCTGAGCAGCACCGGGCACCAAGGCCCAGCGGGCGCCTACTTTTGCGGAGCTATTGCGTTGCGAAGCGCCTTTCCATGCGCCGACTCCTTTCCCTCATCGCTCTGTGCCTGGCGTTGGTGCTGGGCGCCGCCCCCAGCTATGCGGCCGACGTGGCCCATGGCGCTCAGATCTTCTCGGCCAACTGCGCCGCCTGCCACATGGGCGGCGGCAACGTGGTGAACGCTGAGCGCACCCTCAAGCAGGACGCCCTGGCGGCCTACCTGGCCGACTACTCCAGCGACCATGAGGCCGCCATCTCCTACCAGGTGACCAACGGCAAGAACGCCATGCCCGCCTTTGGCGGCAAGCTCAGCGCCGGCGACATCGCCGATGTAGCCGCCTACGTGGAAGACATGGCCGGGAAGGGCTGGGCCTGATCCAACTGCACCGGACTCAACCATCACCCCGGCCCCAGGGCCGGGGTTTTTTGTTGCTCACTGTCTTTGTTGTTCAGGCCAGGGTCCGGCGCGCCTCCAGCACGGCCAGGTAGAGCCCTTCCGGCACCTCGCGGATGTCGTACTCGCTGGGCAGCACGCCATGCACATGCCGGTGCACGGCCAGCCAGCAGTTGCGCTCCGGATCGGCCCCGGTGGCGTCGAACTCCCGCGAAGCCTCCGCCAGCTGCCGCACCAGGTCGCCGTCCATGGCCTCGGTCATCGGCCGCTTCCGCTTCCGTCGCGGCGCCCATCATGGCCAGCAGGGCCGGCCGCTGGGGCGGAGCGCCGTACACGAACGTTCGGCCTGCCGGGGGTGTCAGCGCCTCAGGGTCTCCATAGCTTGAGATCACCCCAATCACCGCCGCCGCCTCCGGGAGGTCTCTGCATGCATCCCACCGCCGAACAGTTCACCGAAAAAGCCTGGGGCGCCGTGGTCGCCGCCCAGCAGCTGGCCCAGCAGAAGCGCCAGCAGCAGATGGAGAGCGAGCACCTGTTCGCCGCCCTGCTGGCCCAGCAGGGGCTGGCGAGCCGGATCCTGGAGAAGGCCGGCGTCAACGTGGGCGGTCTCAGCCAGAAGCTCGACGCCTTCATCGCCGGCCAGGCCAGCCTCAGCGCCCCGCCCGAGAACGTGTATCTGGGCAAGGGGCTGAACGCGGTGCTCGACCAGGCCGCCGAGCTCAAGGGCAGCTTCGGCGACAGCTACATCGCCATCGAGCACCTGCTGCTGGCCCTGGCGATCGATGACCGCTGCGGCAAGCAGCTGCTCAGCCAGGCCGGCACCACGGCCGACAAGCTGCGCCAGGCCGTGGAGGATGTGCGCGGATCCCAGAAAGTGACGGATCAGAACCCCGAGGGCACCTACGAGTCGCTGGAGAAGTACGGCCGCGACCTCACCCGTGAGGCCCGCGACGGCAAGCTCGATCCGGTGATCGGCCGCGACGAGGAGATCCGCCGCACGATCCAGATCCTCAGCCGCCGCACCAAGAACAACCCGGTGCTGATCGGTGAACCCGGCGTGGGCAAGACGGCGATCGTGGAGGGCCTGGCCCAGCGGATCGTGAACGGCGACGTGCCGGAAGCCCTGCAGAACCGCCAGCTGGTGTCGCTCGACATGGGCGCCCTGATCGCCGGCGCCAAGTACCGCGGGGAGTTCGAGGAGCGGCTCAAGGCCGTGCTCAAGGAGGTGACGGCCTCCGAGGGCCAGATCGTGCTGTTCATCGACGAGATCCACACCGTGGTGGGGGCCGGCGCCACCGGCGGCGCCATGGATGCCAGCAACCTGCTGAAGCCGATGCTGGCCCGGGGCGAGCTGCGCTGCATCGGCGCCACCACCCTCGACGAGCACCGCCAGCACATCGAGAAGGATCCGGCCCTGGAGCGCCGCTTCCAGCAGGTGTTCGTGGACCAGCCCACGGTGGAGGACACGATCTCGATCCTGCGGGGTCTGAAGGAGCGCTATGAGGTGCACCACGGCGTGCGCATCGCTGACAACGCCCTGGTGGCGGCGGCGGTGCTGAGCAGCCGCTACATCGCCGATCGCTTCCTGCCCGACAAGGCCATCGACCTGGTGGATGAATCGGCCGCCCGCCTGAAGATGGAGATCACCTCCAAGCCCGAGGAGATCGACGAGCTCGATCGCCGCATCCTGCAGCTGGAGATGGAGAAGCTGTCGCTGGGCCGTGAATCCGACGCCGCCAGCAGGGATCGCCTCGAGCGGCTGGAGAAGGAGCTGGCGGATCTGAGCGAGCAGCAGAGCGCCCTCAATGCCCAGTGGCAGGCGGAGAAGAGCTCCATCGATGAGCTCAGCGGCCTGAAGGAGGAGATCGAGCAGGTGCAGCTGCAGGTGGAGCAGGCCAAGCGCAGCTACGACCTCAACAAGGCCGCCGAGCTGGAATACGGCACCCTGGCCACCCTGCACAAGAAGCTGGCGGCCAAGGAAGCCGAGCTGAGCGGTGGGGCGGCCGCCGGCGCCGGTGGCGAAAAGACGCTGCTGCGCGAAGAGGTCACCGAAGACGACATCGCCGAGGTGATCGCCAAGTGGACCGGCATCCCGGTGGCCAAGCTGGTGCAGAGCGAGATGGAGAAGCTGCTGCATCTCGAGGAGGAGCTGCACACCCGGGTGATCGGCCAGAAGCAGGCGGTGACGGCGGTGGCCGACGCCATCCAGCGCTCCCGCGCCGGCCTCAGCGATCCCAACCGGCCGATCGCCAGCTTCCTCTTCCTCGGCCCCACCGGCGTGGGCAAGACCGAGCTCTCCAAGGCCCTGGCCGCCCAGCTGTTCGACAGCGACGAGGCGATGGTGCGCATCGACATGAGCGAATACATGGAGAAGCACGCCGTGAGCCGGCTGATCGGCGCGCCTCCGGGCTACGTGGGCTACGAGGAGGGCGGCCAGCTCACCGAAGCGGTGCGGCGCAGGCCCTACGCGGTGATCCTGTTCGACGAGGTGGAGAAGGCCCACCCCGACGTGTTCAACGTGATGCTGCAGATCCTCGATGACGGCCGCGTCACCGATGGTCAAGGGCGAACGGTGGACTTCACCAACACGATCCTGATCCTCACCAGCAACATCGGCAGCCCCTCGATCCTCGACCTGGCCGGCGATCCGGCCCGGCACGCGGAGATGGAGAAGCGGGTGAACGAGGCCCTGCGGGCCCACTTCCGCCCGGAATTCCTGAACCGGCTGGATGAAACGATCATCTTCCACAGCCTCAAGCAGGAGGAACTGCGCGAGATCGTGGAGCTGCAGGTGCGGCGCCTCGCCAAGCGCCTGGAGGAGAAGAAGCTGGCCCTCCAGCTCAACGCCGACGCCCTCGACTGGCTGGCCGGCGTCGGCTACGACCCGGTGTACGGAGCCCGGCCGCTCAAGCGCGCCATCCAGCGGGAGCTGGAGACGCCGATCGCCAAGGGGATCCTGGCCGGCACCTTCACCCCCGACCACACCATCAGCGTGGATGTGGAGACCGAAGGCGAGGCGCGCCGCCTGCGCTTCCAGCAGACCGACCCAGCCAAGCTGCCGGTGCTGGTGTGAGAACCGGCTGGCAGGAACGAGCTGCACGGATAGGTTGAGGTTGAGGCCAGCGGGAGGACTCGGCCATGGATTCCCTGAGCAATCCCAGCGACGATCGACCCGTGGCCAGTCCGGCCACCGGCCCGGCTTCTACGCTGCTGCCCGGCCCAGGCGGCGCCGACCCCGCCCTGGCCGCCGATGAGGCCCTGGCGGCACTGCTGGAGTGGCGCCAGGGGCAGTTGCGACGGATCCTGGGCGAGCGCATCGCCGTCCTGCGCCGCCCGTTCAAGAAGGATGGCCGCAAGGCCAGGGCCGGCGACCGGGAGGAGGTGCACCAGCTGCGCACCGGCCTGCGGCGGCTGCGCTCGATGGCCGAGGCCTTCCCC
>JBATEO010000140.1:0-11649 GCA_049664045.1 Prochlorococcaceae cyanobacterium | reverse complement strand
GCTCCACCCTCGCCGGGCTGCCCGAACAGGGCCGGACGGACGCGGACCCCTGGCAGGCAGCCTCGCCGGATGCGGAGCTGGCCCGGGAGCTGGTGACGGCGACGCTGGAGGCCCGGGGTCGTGTGCGGCCTCTGCCGGCAGGCGGCGCGGGGGTGAACCTGATCCGCGTCGATCAGGCCATGCACGCGCCGTTCCTGCCCACCACGGCACCGGCTCTGAGCGCGGCTGCCGCCGCCGGATTCAGGCCCTGCCTGCTGGCGGGGGACACCGCCTCGCTCTGGAACGGCGATGCCGAGGCTCCGCTCAGTCTGGAGCGGCTGGGAGAGGGGCCGGTGCTGGTGCAGCTGTTCGTGCGCGGCAACCCGTTCCGGGGCCACGCGGCCGTCCAGGAGCCCTGGGGGGCGGCACTGCGGCAGCTGCTGCGCGCGGACCGGTTGGCGGGGCTGGTGGTGTACGGCAGCCCCTACCTCTGGCAGCAGCTGCTGCCCCTGCTGCCGCCGGAGGTGCCGGCCGCCTACAGCCCGGGCCAGATGCCCCTGGCCCAGCAGTCCGTGCTGGCGGCCCTGGGGGTGGAGCGGGGTGCTGACGGCGGCTTCACCGACTGAGGGCGGCCGCCATGACCGACCCCGGCGACCCGAGCCCGATGCAGCCCCGTCCGGTGACGCTGAGCCTGTCGATGATCGTGCGCAACGAGGCGCACCGGCTGGAGCGCAGCCTGGCCTCGGTGGCCGGTTTCGTCGATGAGATGGTGGTGCTGGACACCGGCTCCAGCGACGACACGGTGGCGGTGGCGGAGCGCTGCGGCGCCGTGGTGCACCGCTTCCCCTGGCCCGGGGACTTCGCTCCGGCCCGCAACGAGGCCCTGCGCCACGTGCGCGGCGACTGGGTCCTGGTGCTCGACGCCGACGAGCAACTGCGCGCCGAGGCGCGCGAACCGCTGCGGCGGCTGATGGCGGAACCCGACCTGCTGCTGGTGAACCTGCTGCGCTTCGAGCGCGGGGCCCGCCAGTCGCCCTACTCGAGCGTCAGCCGCCTCTTCCGCCGCCATCCCGCCATCCGTTGGAGCCGGCAATACCACGCGATGGTGGACGACAGTGTGCTGGAGCTGCTGGGGCGTGAACCGCACTGGCGCATCGCCGACTGCGGGGAGCCGGCCCTTGTGCACGACGGCTACAGCCCCGAACTGCTGGCGGCCGGTGACAAGGCGCGCCGGCTGCGCCGGGCGATGGAGGCAGAACTGGGGCGCCGTCCGGGGGATCCCTACGCCTGCGCCAAGCTGGGCAGCCTGGAGGTGAGCGAGGGGCAGCACGAACGCGGCATCCGCCTCCTGGAGCTGGGCCTGGCCCACTGCCCGGCGGCGGCGGTGGCCGAACGCTACGAGCTGTTGCTGCATCTGGGCATCGCCAGGGCACCCCACGAGCCCCAGCGCGCCATCGCGCTGTACCGCGAGGCGTTGGCGCTGCCGCTGGCGCCGCGCATCAGCCTGGGAGCGCGGCTCAACCTCGCCGGCCTGCTGGTGGAAGCGGCGGCGGCAAGCGCCGATGCCGGCACCGACCGGGCCTCGCTGGAGGAAGCGGCACAGCTCTGCAGGGTGGCCACCACCGCGGCACCGGACCTCGGCCTGGCCTGGGCCCGCCTGGCCCAGGTGGAGCGCCAGCGGGGTGATCTGCCGGCAGCGGTGATGGCGTACCGGCAGGCCATCAGCCTCGATCCGGCCCAGCCTGAGTGGCACCAGAACCTGGCCGCCGCCCAGCTGCTCAGCGGCGACATCGCCGCGGCGCGCACAGGCTTCCGGCACACCCTCAGCCTGCTGGAGCAGCAGGGGCAGCAGGCGGCGGCCGAGGATCTGCGCCGGCGGCTGCGGCCGCTGGTGACCCTCGACGACTGAGGAACCCCCTGCACTCCACCGGCATGGCCCAGAATCCCGCCCCCCCCCTGTCAGCGGACCTGACACCGGATCCACCCTGCCGGCCGCTGGCAGGCCGGGTGGTGGCCGTGACCCGTGCCGAAACCCAGCTGGGAGCGGCCCGGCAGCTGTTCGAGGCGGCGGGGGCCAGGGTGGTGGACCTGCCGGCCCTGGTGGTGACCCCACCGGATTCCTGGGGCCCGCTCGATGACGCCCTGGCCGAGCTGGAGGACTTCCACTGGCTGGTGTTCTCCAGCAGCAACGGGGTGGAGGCCCTGGACCAGCGGCTGCGCCGCCAGGGGCGCAGCCTCATGCACCTGCCGGCAGGTCTGCGGATCGCAGCGGTGGGCCGCAAGACTGCCGCCCGCCTCGAGGAGCTGGGGGCACCGGCCGACTTCGTGCCCCCAGCCTTCGTGGCAGACAGCCTGCTGGAGCATTTCCCGGTTTCTGGCTGGGGACTGCGGCTGCTGATCCCGAGGGTGCAGAGCGGCGGGCGCACCGTGCTGGCCGAGGCCTTCGCGGCGGCGGGCGCCCGGGTGGTGGAGGTGCCGGCCTACGAGACCCGCTGCCCGGAAGGGCTGCCCAGTGCGGCGCTGGCGGCCCTGGAACAGGGCCAACTCGATGCGATCACCTTCAGCAGCGGCAAGACCGTGAGCCACACGGCACGGCTGCTCGAAGAGGCCTTCGGCGCCGGGTGGCGGGACCGGCTGGGATCCGTGGCGATCGTGTCGATCGGGCCGCAGACGAGCGAACGCTGCCGCAGCGGCTTGGGCCGGGTGGACGCCGAAGCCGACCCCCACGACCTGGAGGGGTTGGTGCAGGCCTGCGTGGACGCTCTGGCCGGGCCTTCGTTCAGAGCTCGGCAGTGACGGTCTGATTGCCTTGCCGGAGCACCAGGCGCCCCCGGTCGACATCGATGGAGGACACCACCCAGCCGGCCGGCAGCAGATCGGTGTTGCGGCCGCCGTGCTCGCCGATGCCCACCGAACCGCTGCTGGCGCCCAGCTGCACCAGGGCCTGAGGGGTTGCGCCCGTGCGGATCACGCCACTGAAGCGGAAATCGGGGGGAAGCTGAAGCGGAGCGGGACGGGCGGGGGCGGAGGCTCCCCCGGGCCGTGTTGCCCCTGCCGGGCGTGCCGCCACGACGGGGAGATCGGAGGCGAAGGGGTCGCTGCGGCCGATTGGGTTGGCTGCCAGCACCTGGTTGGTGGAGGGCAGCGGGGTGAAACCGGCCACCTCGGCCGTCGCCGGCGGGGCAGCCTGATCAGGCTTTGCCGCCGCCGGAGCCGGCTGCTCAGGAAGCTCCGCCTCCGGAGGTTTGTCGCGGGAGCAGGCCCCGAGGAGCAGGCTGCTGCCGGCCAGGGCGGTGAGCAGGGCAGACGTGAAGGGTCGGATCAGCGACATCGGAGCGTCAGGGGTGGCGGTGTTCGACCAGATCCCGGAAGCGGTCGAGATTGGCCTGAAGTTCCCGGGTGACCATGCCACCCAGGATGCTGGGTTCCATCAGCGGTGCCAAGACCCCTGGCAATTCGTAGCTCACCGAGAGCCGCACGGCGGTGGAGCCATCGGGCTGGGGATAGAAGCGCACCGCCCCCCGGGTGGGCAGCCCGCCCACCGACTCCCAGTGCAGCTGCTGGGCCTCGACCCGCTGGGTGATGCGTGCCTTCCAGTGGAAGCGGAAGCCCTGGGCCGCCAGGGTCCAGTCGGTGAGATCGGGGTCGTCGGCAACCGTCTCGACCGACTCGATCCAGCGCATCCAGCGGGGCATCGCCTCCAGATCGCTCCACACGACCCACACCTGATCCACCGGGGCCTGGATCGTGGTGGTGACGCTGTGCTCGAGCCAACGGCCCATGCGGTTCTCCTCGGGGGGCGGGTTGAGGCCTGGGACGGGGTGAGGCGGGTCAGGCCACGGCGGCGGCGGTGGGGGCGGCGGCGGTGGAGGCCAGGGTCACCGGCCGGTCCAGAATCGCAGCGGCCGCAAGCCTGCCACTCATGGTGGCCCCCTCCATCGAATCGATGTAGTCCTGGCGTGTATAGCTGCCGGCCAGGAAGAAGTTGGCCACCGGTGTGCTCTGGGCAGGGCGGAACGGCTCCATCCCCGGCGCCTCCCGATAGAGGGACTGGGCCAGTTTCACCACATTGCTCCACACCAGCTTCAGATCTCGGGCGGAGGGGAACAGCGCCCGCACCTGGGCATCGGTGTGGGCCACGATCTCCTCGGTTTTCTTCGGGATCCAGGGATCACCGGGGGTGAGGACGCACTGCAGCAGCGAGCCGAGGCCCTCCTTGCGGTAGTCGGCGGGGCTGGCCAGGGCCAGATCGGCGAAGCAGCTGAAGTCGGCGTCGGCCGTGTAGAGCAGGTTGTCGAGGCCGCTGGGGCGGTTCACATCGGAGCGGGCAGCGGCGGCGGCAGGGGTGTCACCCAGCTCGGTGACCCAGCCGTCGTAGCGCAGCTGCACCGTGGCCACGGGCACGGCCTCCAGCCTGTCGATGTTCTCGAACAGGGGCCAGCGGCGCCAGGCTTCCGGGATCATGCGCTGGATTCCCGGCACATCACAGGCGGCCAGGTAGACATCGGCCTGAACCTGGATCTCCCCCTCCGGGGTGCCCAGCTTGAGGCCAGTCACCTGTGTGGCGGGCTGGCCATCGGCGCCAGCGGCACCCTCTTCGAACAGCACCTCGGTGACGCGGTGGCGCAGGTGCAGGCGGCCGCCGCGCTGGGTGATGTAGTCGAGGATCGGACCGGTGAGCCAGCGGTGCGGTGAGCCCTTGAGCAGGTTGAGCTTGGAGGCCTCGGTTTTTGCAGCGAACATCATGAAGATGGTGAGCATGCAGCGGGCCGAGATCGCCTCGCAGTCGATGAAGCCCAGGGCATAGGCGATCGGATTCCACATCCGCTGGATGCTCTTCAGGCTCCCGCCGTGGCCCAGGAACCACTGCTGGAAGCTGATCCGGTCCAAGGCCCGGATTGTCCTCATGGCGCCCTCGTAATCCACGAGGCCGCGCACGATCGGGCTGGTGCCCAGGGCCAGGGCGTTGCGCAGCTTGTCGATCCAGTCGAGCTGGGGTGTGGTGAAGAAGGCCTTGAGGCCGTTGAACGGGGCGCCGAGGGCAAAGCGGAAGTCGAGCTCGCGCAGGTCGCCGCCCCGGTTCACGAAGAGGTGCGTGTGCTCCTTGGGCAGGAGGTTCTCGATCGCCCCCACCTTGCGCATCAGAGCGAAGAGATTGGCGTAGTTGAAGAAGAACACGTGCAACCCCATCTCGATGTGGTTGCCGTCAGGGTCCTCCCAGCTGCCCACCTTGCCGCCCATGAACGGCCGGGCCTCGTAGAGGTCCACCTGATGACCCTCCTCCACCAGATCCACGGCGGCCGACAGCCCGGCCAGTCCCGCCCCGACGATGGCGACGCGCACGCGCTCGGTTCACAAACAGCGAGTTGACTCTATGGAGCGGAACCCTGATGGGGTGGCAGGCTGCCTAGCATCAACTGCCAAACCATCCAGCGCTGCGCGCGCTGCCGCCATGAGCACCGACCTGGCGACCCAAGCGGCCACCGCTCTTGCGGCCTCCGAGCCGCCGGCTCAGCCCGCACCAACCCAAACAGCCGCCACCCACACCGCCAGGGACGGCAAGGGCATCCTGATCACGGAACCGGCGATGAAGCAGCTGGCAGCCCTGGTGCAGCAGCAGGGAACCGGCAAGGTGCTGCGGGTGGGGGTGCGCTCGGGAGGCTGCAGCGGCATGAGCTACACGATGGACTTCGTCGATGCCGGCGAGATCCGCGACGACGACGAGTGCTACATCTACGAACCGTCGGGCTGCCCCAGCTTCGAGGTGGTGTGCGACCCCAAGAGCCTCCTGTACATCTACGGGATGCAGCTCGACTTCTCCAGCGCCCTGATCGGCGGCGGCTTCAACTTCTCCAACCCCAACGCCACCCAGACCTGCGGCTGCGGCAGCTCCTTCGCCGTCTGACCCTGGCCGCTGCCCGCAGCAGCCGGCGTGGGAATCTGTAGCCAGCGATCGCGCCCCCCGTCATGACGGCCAGCTCCGCGAACTCCCAGTTCGACCAGGCCATCGCCCGCTACAACGCCGGAGAGGATCCCGCGACCCTGATTCCCGAGTTCATCGCCATCACCCAGCAGGCGCCGCGCCAGTCCGCCGGCTGGACCTGCCTGGCCTGGCTGCAGCTGCTGGCCGACCGTCCCCTCGACGCCCTGCGCTCGGCCCGCAACGCCGTGAAGCTCAATCCCCAGGATCCCCAGGCCCGCATCAACCTCACCCTTGCGATGCTGGAGACCGGCGCCAAGGGGGTGCGGGAACACATCGACATCGTTCGCCGGGTGATGGCGATGGCGCCTGAACTGGCTGGGGAACTCCAGGACTCGATCAGCGACGGTCTGCAGCGCAGGCCAGGCTGGGCCGCCATGGAGAAGGTGCGCACCTGGCTGAACAGCTGAGACCACCTGTCCAACAGCCCCACACCCGGGCGCTGGCCCGTGTGCTGCTGCTCAGCAATGGCCACGGCGAAGACCTCAGCGGCGCCCTGATCGGCTCCTGCCTGCAGCGCCAGGGCGTGCTGGTGACGGCTCTGCCCCTGGTGGGTCATGGCGAGCCCTACCGGCGCCGGGCCATTCCGGTGCTGGGCCGCACCCGCTCCTTCAGCACCGGCGGTCTGGGCTTCACCAGCCTGGCCGGCCAGACGCGCGAACTGCTGGAGGGACAGACGTTGCACGTGATCCTGGAGCTGGCGCGGCTGCGGCGCCGCAGCCGTCCCTACGACCTGGTGGTGGCGGTGGGTGATCTGGTGGCCGTCCTCGGCGCCTGGCTATCGGGCCGGCCTGCAGCGGTGTACCTGGTGGCCTACTCCAGTCACTACGAAGGCCGGCTGCGGCTGCCATGGCCCTGCGGCTGGCTGCTGCGGCGACGGCAGATCCGGGCGATCTGGAGCCGCGATCGCCTCACCGCCGCCGATCTCGGCGGCCAGCTGGGTCGGCCGGTGAGCTTTCTGGGCAATCCCTTTCTGGATGCGGCGCTGGATGGCTCGCACAGCCGCCAGGCCAACACCGATGGTGCGTCCCAGCGCCTTCTGCTGCTGCCCGGCAGCCGCCTGCCCGAGGCGGAGCACAACCTGGCCCTGATGCTGCAGCTGCTGCCGCGGCTCAGCGGGCTACTCCAGGGGCCGCCGCAGCTGCGCATCAGCGCCGCCCTGGTGGGCGACCTGCGGCCGGCGGCCATCCAGAGGCTGGCGCAGCCCCTGGGCTGGCAAGCTGGCCCAGAAGGCCCGATCGGGCTGCAGCATCCCTGCGGGCTGACGGTGGAGCTGGTGTGGTCCGGGTTCCCCCGGCTGCTGGCGGCAGCGGATCTGGTGCTGGCGATGGCGGGCACGGCCTCCGAGCAGGCGGTGGGGCTGGGCAAACCGGTGCTGCAGCTGGCGGGCCGCGGTCCCCAGTTCACCGCCGGATTCGCCGAGGCCCAGCGGCGTCTGCTGGGGCCTGGGGTGATGTGCGCTGCGGGCGAGCCGGGCAGCCCGGCCTACCTGGAGGCCACGGCGGCGCTGGCGGCGCAGGTGCTGCGGCGGCTGGCCGACCCCGGCGAGAGCACCAGGCTGCGCCGTGAGCTCACCGCGGCGGCCACCGAACGGATCGGCGCCGTGGGCGGAAGCGAGCGCCTGGCTGCGGCGATCATGGTCCTGCTCGGCCGCGGCAGCGCGGTCGCCTGAAGCGAACCCGCGATCCCCATGACCGACACGCCGCCGATGCCGATGCTGCAACGCCTCAGGGCGGGGCTGGACCTGCTGCTGGTGGGCGACGTGTTCCTGGTGATCGCCGGGGCCCTGTGGTTCGGCGTGGCGGTGGTGTGCCACAGCCGTCACGTCGAGGCGCCGCTGGAGCTTTTTCAGCGGCTGTGGAAGCCCCTGTTCACCCCGGCCATCAGCGTGCTGATGGGCGCGGCGCTGCTCAGCGGCCTGCTGGGCTGGTGGCAGCGGCGAGGGCAGCGCTGAGTTCGCCGTAGTGAAACGGGAAGCGCTGGCTCTGCAGGCGCTCGGGCAGCACCCGCTGGCCCTCCAGCACCACCTGGGCTCCGTCACCGAGCAGCAGCTGCAGCACGGGCCCCGGCACCGGCAGCAGGCTGGGGCGGCCGACCGCGCGGCCCAGGCTGGCGGCAAAGGCGGCCATCCTCACAGGCTCCGGGGCGACGGCGTTGTAGGTGCCGCGGAAGCGCTCGTCCTCGAGGGCAGCCGCGATCAGCCGGCAGAGGTCGTGACGATGGATCCAGCTCATCCACTGCCTCCCGCTGCCCACCGGCCCTCCGAAGCCGAGCCGGAACACCGGCAGCATCCGGCCCAGCGCCCCTCCATCGGGCCCGAGCACGATGCCGATGCGCAGGATCACCAGACGGGTGGCGGAGGGACAGCCTGCGGCTGCGACCTCCCAACGGGTGCAGATCTCGGCGAGATAGTCCTCGCCCGCCGGGCTGGCCTCAGTGAAACAGGCCTCACTGCTTGTGCCGTAGTAGCCCACCGCCGAGCCGTTCACCAGCACCGTCGGCGGGGTGTCCAGCTGACGCATGGCCTGCACCAGATGCTCGGTGGTGGCCACCCGACTCGCCATCAGCAGCTGCCGGTGGGCGGAGGTCCAGCGCTTCTCGGCGATCGGCTCACCGGCCAGGTTCACCACCCCCTCGGCGGCGGCAAGAGCCTGCTGCAGCCCATCCTGATCCCAGCTGGCGGCCTGGCCGGGATCGAGCTGGAGGCAGGACAGGCGGTTGCCCTCCAGATAGGGGAAGGGCTTGGGCTGACGGCTCACCAGGGTGAGGCTGTGGCCGAGCTCCAGCAGGAAGGGCACCAGCTCCCGCCCCACAAACCCCGAACATCCCAGCAGCAGCAGTTGCACGCCTCGATCTCCCTCTGGTGGGGGGGAGGCTAGGCCGGCTCGGTGAGCCCCAGCCAGCGCACCAGGAGCATGGCCATGGACAGGGGCGCGGCCCACAGCACCAGAGGACGAGCATCATTCCGGTCTTCTCGGCCAGGCTGACCTCCTCAGCAGTGGAGCTCAGGAGTGGAGTGGACTTGGGCGGGTCCTAGCCTGCCGGTGACGCCGCCGCCACCGTCCCGCCAGCCATGGCCGACCTGCCCGCCGACACAGCCAAGACCGTCCAACCCGCTGATGCCGCTTCGACGGCTGCCGCGGCGACCCCGGCGAAGCCGCCACTGAAGAAAGGTGCCCTGGTGCGGGTGAACCGACAGGCCTACGCGAGCAGCCTGGAGGCCACCGCCAGCGACAGTGAAGCCCCGGATTACATCTTCGATGGTCCTGGAGAAATCCTGGCGGTGAAGGGCGACTATGCCCAGCTTCGCTGGCGGCGGCCGGTGCCCGATGTGTGGCTGCGGCTCGACCAGCTGGACGTCTTCGCAGACTGAGGCGCCGCCAGTCCGGTCCTCATCGGGGAATCCTCGGGGAGGTCAGCGCCGCAGCTGCCGCCTGCTTTCCTGCAGCTCCCGCCGGCGTTGGCGGGCCTGGCGCAGCAGTTCGCGGCCGTCGCGGAGATAGGAGTCCACGTAGCCCATGGTGAAGCGCTCCAGATCCAGCAGGGCGTCCTTCACCAGGCTCAGGCAGTGGTAAAGATCCAGGCTGAACGCCTGCAGTCCGGCGGGGCAGGGCTGGGACCGGTACAGCGTCTCCACCCGCTTGAGACGGGCCTGACCCTGCTCCAGAAAGGTGCAGAAGGCCTCCATCACCGCGTCGTCGTAGGGATCGGCGGCCAGGGCCCGCAACTGAGCCGGGAAGGGGTTCACCACCTCACCGAGCAGACGATCGATCGGCCCGTAGACCTGGCGCAGCCAGAGTGCTCTCTCCTCCGCTGCGGCCGCGGCCACGCCAGCGGCCGGCTGGCCGCTGGCGGCTGAAGGGGCGGCACTGGCTGTCGCCGCGGCTGTGTCGGAGGCGCCCGCATCCGGGCTGCGGCCGCGGGCGGCCTGATGGCGGTCGTAGTGCTGGCGGCGGTCGTGATCACCCAGCACCTCCCAGGCCGCGTTCAGGGCCAGGATCGTGGTGTCGTCACCGCCGGCATCGGGGTGGTGCTGCTTCACCAGGCTGCGGTAGGCGGCCTTGATCTCCTCACCGCTGGCCTGCGGTGTCACTCCCAGCACCCGGTAGGGATCGACGGCGGCGGCAGTGGACGTGAAGCGGCTCAAGGCTTGGCGGCGGCAGCGGCGTGCCGCTCACGGTAGGGGAGCCACGCGGCCTGCAGAACGGCCAACGGGCAGGGGCCGCCATGAAAAAACCCCGGCCAACGGCCGGGGTGAAAGGAGGACGACAAGAGGACGTGTGAGAAGAAAAGCTCTGAACAGGGCCCGGGGAAGGGTGTGAGGAACCGGGCCCGATCAGGCGTGGATCAGAACTTGAAGGTGGTCTTGACCAGACCGCCGAAGGTGTCGTCGACACCGGAGTTCTCGAGCCAGAAGAAGGCGGGGGTCACGCTGATGTTGTCGGTGACCTGCCACTTGTACCAGAGCTCAACGCCCAGGTTCTCCTGGGAGCTGCGGCCGTCAACCCAGAGGCTGCCGGTGCAGAAGTTGTTGGCACAGTTGCCACGGCCGTTCTGGCCGACGCTGCCGATGGCGGCGCCGAGGGCGTTGCCCTGCAGGAAGGCATCGGCCCACTGCAGACCCACCATCCAGCTCCAGGCTTCGTCAGCGATACCAGTGTCGATATCGGAGTAGCCGAAGCCGGCGCTGATCGAGGGAGCCCAGGCAGCGGTGAAGGGCGACCAGTAGGCGCTCAGACCGACGTTGTTGCTCTCACTCAGGCCGAGGAAGTCGAAGTCGGCGTAGGTGTAGGCGAACGCGGCACCCCAGTTCTCACCGGCGTAGCCCACCTGAGCGGTGACGGTGAAGTCCTCACCGGCGCCGATCGAGGAGTTCGAAGCGGCACCACCACCCTGGCCGTCAAAGGAGACGTAGTTCAGGCTGGCGTTGAAGCCCCCCTCGGGAGCCTTGTACATGATGCCGACACCGGCACCGAGGTTCAGGTTGTAGGCAGCCTGAGCACCGGCGTAGGTGAACAGGTCGAGGACGGTGTCAGCCGGGTAGGCGGTGGGCCACATGGCGAGCATGTCGTCCTGCCGCACCTTGGCACCCACGGTGGCCGTCCAGGCCTCACCGATCGGGAACTGGTAGAAGAGGCGGTTGATCTCGACCGAATCGGCACCGGAAGAGCCCTCGAAGGCCACTTCCATCAGGGTGTTGCCGTTGCCGAACACCGAATCACCGAAGTTGCCGGCCCGCAGGGTGGTGCGCAGCAGGTCCTTGCCGGTGAAGCTGGTGTCGAAGTTCAGGCGAACGTCGTAGTTGACCGTGACTTCCTGGCCGAAACCGGTGTTGCCGGCGCCACCCACCACCATGGTGGCGATACCGTTCAGCTTGGTGGTGGTGGAGAACTGGTTGGCCTCCAGCTCACCCACCTTGGCCTCGAGGCCGTCAACGCGGCCCTTGAGGATCGCGAGTTCCTTCTCGAACTCGGCCATCAGGCGCTTGAGCTCGTCGGTCACCTCGGTGACGCGGTCGAGACAGGCGTTCAGAAGAGCGGCCGCCTCGAAGCGGGTCATGGCCTTCTGGCCGCGGTAGGTGCCGTCGGGATAGCCGGCGACACAGCCGTAGCGCTCGATCAGGTTGGAGAGCGCCTGGTAGGCCCAGTCGGTGGGCCGCACGTCGGAGAACTGGGAGATGCTGGTGACCT
>JBATEO010000139.1:0-22593 GCA_049664045.1 Prochlorococcaceae cyanobacterium | reverse complement strand
GTCCTTCGGTATTAACCTTTGCTCTGCAATCTGCAAAGCAAACCGCCGGGACTTTGTCCAGGCGGAGGCCTTCACCGAATTAAGCTAATGTTTTAGGCACCTATTTTCATAACTGCTGGCCAACTTTTTTAGCCGGTGCTTATTCCTTAACTACCGTCAGAATTTCTTCGTTAAGAAAAGAAGTTTACAGACCACGATCCTTCATCCTTCACGCGGTATTGCTCCATCAGGCTTTCGCCCATTGTGGAAAATTCCCCACTGCTGCCTCCCGTAGGAGTCTGGGCCGTGTCTCAGTCCCAGTGTGGCTGATCATCCTCTCAGACCAGCTACTGATCGTCGCCTTGGTGAGCTCTTACCTCACCAACTAGCTAATCAGACGCGAGCTCATCCTCAGGCGAAAACTCGTTTCACCTCTCGGCATATGGGGTATTAGCGGCCGTTTCCAGCCGTTATCCCCCTCCTGAGGGCAGATTCTCACGCGTTACTCACCCGTCCGCCACTAACCCGAAGGTTCGTTCGACTTGCATGTGTTAAGCACGCCGCCAGCGTTCATCCTGAGCCAGGATCAAACTCTCCGTTGTATCATCAAATCCTCTTGTCTCTTCGCTAATTTAATCAAACCAACGGCTCAATAAAACCAACAAACAAACTCAATCTGATCTGCTCTTCACCCATCTCAGCCCACTGGCGCAGGCTTGACAGTTGGAGCCCCCTTCCTCTGACAGAAGAGGTCACAAGAGTGCACAAGGCCAGCTCCACTTCCGCCGCTTCTGCCCCCTTCGGGGACTTCGCCGCTTCCGCTTCCCTGCTCCTGTGGCTTTCCCAGATCTCAGATCCGGTGCGATCCAGGCACTGGCTGTCATCATCCGGTCCTCGCCTCGTGAGAAGGCTTGAACCATCGACCACCAGTCCCCTCGTCGCTGAAGCTTTCGCTTCTGGAAGCTCTCGCTTCCCTTCTTTGACGGGACCTCACACCCTCACGGCTTGCTTCTGCCGCGCTCCCCTCGCCAAGCCACATGCCCTTCCCCCTCTCAGGGGACGCAACGCTCAGCTCGCCTCGGACTGCGCGACGCCGTGAAAGCGTCAGTTCCTAAACTTCTTGGGTTGTCCAGGTGCTGCCGCCTTCCTCTTCCGGTCCTCTCAGACCTTCGCCTCAGGCAGCTTCGCCGTTCGCTTCCGCCTCCCCCTCAGGGGTGCTTCGCTCACGACTCAGAAAACCTACAACACCGCTCGCTCTTCGCTCCCGGCTCCGCAGGCCTGCGCTCCACTAAGAACTCACCTCCCTCTCGATCCGCCTCTCAGCCGATCTCAAGCTCGCTCGCTCCCGCTTCCCCTCAGTTCCTCCGCCTCTCCCCTCAGCTCGCTCGCCCCCTCGTCCAGGTGGCCAGCGCTCCTCAGCTCTCAGGCAAACAAACCTTGGCTCGCGCAGTCCATCACCCTATCACCTCCCCTCCCACTCCTGACAACTCCCCACCGCCGGCAACGCTCTGGCTCAGTTCTCGCCCCTAGGCGGCGGGGAGGGCGGGGTTATCCATCAACAGCGCCTCGCCCCAGGGCAGGAAGAGCTGAAGTGTTTCGGGCCGATCAGCCACCAGAACCGGGAAGTCGGCTGCGGACAGATCAGAACCCGGGGTGAGACGCTCGGGGGAGATCTGCAACCAGCGAACCGGACAGCCCAGTTCGGTCAGCACCAGCCAGGCGGCGGCCAGGTCCCAGATCTTGGGGGTGGCCTCCAGCGCGGCCACGGTCTGGCCCATGGCGACGCTCACGAGGTTGAGGCTGGCCACGCCAAGCAGGCGGATCTTGCCTGGGAAACGACGGTCCGGCAGCTTCTGCAGGACGCCGATCGAACGGCTGCAGAGCGAGGCACAGCTGGAGGTGGGGTCCTGGCGGGAGGGAGGCAGCAGGGGTTTGCCATTGCGCCAGGCGCCCTGGCCGCGCACCGCCACGATGCGTTGACGCAGCGGGGGCACATCGAGAACCGCCAGCACGGGCCGGCCGTCCTCGAAGCGAGCCATGGAGATGGCCCAGTAGGGGATCCCGGCAGCGAAATTGGTGGTGCCATCCAACGGATCGACCACCCAGTAGGCACGGGTGGCGGGAACGCGGCGCTCCCCCTCCTCGCTGAGCACGCCATCGGCGGGGTAGAGCTCCGCCAGACCGCTCACCAGCGCCGCATCGCTCCAGCGGTCACAAGCGGTGATCAGGCTGCCGTCCGACTTCACATCGGAGACGACATGGCCGAATTCCTGGCGCTGGCGATCGCCCACACGATCCAGGAGCGACGCCAGGCCGGGATGGAGGGACGGCGAGGGGGGGGGCGCAGTCATCCGAGCTCGAGGGCCAGGACCCTGCTGAGACTGCGGCCCGTATCCTCCCGGAACTGGCGCAGGTTGACGCGGCTCAGCAGCACCAAGGCCGTGGCGGCCACCAGCAGCTCAACCCCGAGCACCAGGGCATAGGCGGGGAAGGGATCCGTGCCACCCGTGAGCTGAAACTGAAGCCAGCGGCCCAGATCCAGCAGACCGCCCCCCAGAACCTTGCCCAGAGCACGGGAGAGGGCCTGAGCCAGTCCCCAGACGCCAACGAACGTGCCGGCTGCCTCGGGCAGGGTGAGGTCGAGCATCAGCACCAGGGCACTGTTGGTACCGACCCCGGCAGCCAGGCCGAAGAGCACCATCACCACCTGCAACACGGTCACCTGGGCCGTGAAACCTGCAAGCAGCAGCAGTACCAGGCTGCCGAGGATGAGCTGACAGCCCAGGCGCGCCGTGGCGAACTTGCCGAGCCGGGGCACGATCCAGAGACCAGCGCCCATCAGACCCAGCAGGGTGCCCACGCCCCAGAGGGCGTTGAGCGTGGCCGTGGCGGCAATGGACATACCGAAGACCTCAGCGCCGTAGCTCTCCAGCACTGGATCCTGGAGAAACAGGCCGAGGGTGAAGAACACCAGGAACAGAAAGAACACCAGCACCTGGCGACTGGAGGTGACCAGTGCCCAGCACTGGCGCAGGGTGATGGCATCGTCACGGGATGCCGGCTGGGCGCCGGCTGAGTTCTGTGGGGGGCGGGCTGCCGATCGGGCCTCGCGCCGGGGACGCTCGATGCCGAGAGTGGCGATCACGGTGATGGCCAGGATCACGCCGGCCACACGCACCATGAACTGGAGCAGGGCCGGCTGCAGGAGGTCGGGGTCGGTGACGCCGTCGAGCCCGCGCAGGGCGATGGCGGTGGCGATGGCGCCCACGACGATGCCCACGGTGAGGAGGCACCAGATGATCCCCACCGCCCTGGGCCGCTCCTGCTCGTCGGTGCTGTCGATCAGCAGGGCCAGGTAGGGGGTGGAGGCCATGGAGATGGCCAGGCCATAGGCCGCGAACAGGCCGCAAAGGGCGGCGATCGCCCCTGCCAGGGCTCCGGGTTCACCGCCACCGAGCAGACCGGCGACCCGGAAGATGAGCGGCACCGACAGCACGGCGAGGGTGCAGAACAGCGTCGCTCCCAGCCAGATGTAGGGAACGCGGTGACGCCCGGCGAAGGGATGGGTGTCGGAGAGCTGCCCGAACAGCACACGGGCGGGCGCCACGAACTGCTCACAGGCCAGGGCAGCTCCGACGAGCAGTCCGGGAAAACCCAGCTCGCTGATCATCACTCGGTTCATCAGCCCGGCAAAGATCACCGCCAGACAGCCCAGACAGCCCTGGAACAGTCCCATCCTCAGGGTGTTGGGTAGACCGAGCCGGGTGGCTGGCGCGCCGGAGGACTGGGCGGTCATCAGCGGAGCAGTCAGAGCAACCCAGGATTGGAGGCCTGGCAGGCGGGCAGCAGAGGGGAGGGCTCCACGGGGATGTCGGTATCGAGGGGGGGCTTCTCGGCCGGGAGGCTGCGGGCAGGGCAGGTGACGATCTCATCGAGACCCGTGCGGCGACGCAGTTCCGCCAGACGGATGTTGTAGTCGGTGATGGCGTTCGAGTAGGCGACCTCAGCCTGGGTGAGGTCGCGCTGCTGGTCCACCACCTCGCGCTGGGTGGTGACACCCGCCTGCAGTCGCAGCCTGGCCAGGCGCAGCGCTTCGCGGGACTGGATCACCTGGCGCGCCGTGGTGGCGATGTTGCGGTTATTTCTCTCCAGCTGATAGAAGCTGTCTTCCACCTGCTGCCGGATGGCATCACGCTGCTCGGCAAAGCGGAAGGTGCTCTCCTCAGCCCGCTGGCGGTTCTGGCGTGCCTGGGCGGCTGCGGCGCCGCCATCGAACAGCCGCCAGCGCAGGTTCAGGCCCACAGACGCGTCGTAGCTGCCGGTGGCATCGACCACGGGCACCCCAGAGGGGCGGCTGGGAGAGATCTCACTCCAGGACGCATCGAAGCCGGCAAAGACATTGAGAAACGGCTGCACCTGGCCGAGCGCCGCGTTGGCCTGGCTGTTGGCGATCGAGATATCGAGCAGGATCTGATCCAGCTCCTCACGGAAGGCGTAGGCGGCCACGATGCTCTCCTGCAGAGACGGCTGCCACATGCCCAGCACCAGCGGAGGATCCGCCGCCGTGGGGGTCACATCCTGCGGCAGATCCAGCAGCTGGGCCAGAACACGACGGCTGATCGACTGGGCGGCCAGGGCATTGGTGAGCAGCTGCTGATCACGCGCAAGCTGGGTTTCGGCTTCCAGCACATCCAGCCGGGTGGCCACACCGGCCTGGAAACGGGCGCGGGTATCCCGCAGACTCACCAGCGAGGCGCGCACGGACTCCTGACCGATGCGCACCTGGCTATCCGCCGCCTGCAGCTCGAAGTAGGCCTGGCTCACCTGGAGACGCAGGTTGCGCAGGGCAATGACGTACTGGTACTTGCTCTTCTCGAAGTCATCGCGGGCGGCGGCGATGCTGGGGGTGCGCACCGGATCGATCAACGACCACTGGGTGAGCAGGGAGGCGGCGGCGGTCCAGCGCTGCTGGCTGGTGGTGCTGCTGCTGGGGCTGCGGTTGCCGTCATCGTTGGTGCGATTGGTGAAGTTGTTGCGGGTCTCGGACGCGCTGAAGCTGGGGAACGAACCGGCATTGAGCTCGATGGTGGGGTACCAGCGGGCCACCTCAGCCCGCAGGCGGCTCTGGGCCTGATCCACCTGCGACGCGATCGCCTTCAGGCTGGGGTTGTTCACCTCCACCAGGTTTTCCACCTGGGCCAGCGTCAGTGGACGCAGTTCGCGGATCCGCACCTGGTCTGGGCGATTAGGCAGGCTGAGGGAATCGGGGGCGGGCAGATCGCCCAGGCCAGGACCGAGCACCTTGTCTGCCGGAGCGACCAGCCGGGGGTTGAGCCGCGGCCGCTCCCCCTTGACGTCGACCGCATCGGGGAGAGGCGAAGGGCTGTACTCCGTCGTACGGCCCGGAATGGCGTCGGCACCAGGGATGCCAGCGTCCGCAGCCTGGGCAGCACCTCCCTGAGCAGGGGCACCTTTGCCGGCGGGCGGTGCGGGGGACGTCTGCTCCGCACCGGCCGCACCGACACCGAAGCTCAGGCCGAGCGCACCCAGGAGAACCAGTCGAAGAGCGGGGTGGGTCACGCCGAGGTGCACACTGCAGCGGGAGTTTAAGGATCCTGACCGCTTCTCCCGGTACACGCGGCCACCAGACCCGCCGCCCCGTGCAGCAATTGCACCGGCACCGGCAGCCGGTCCTCCAGTTCCTCGAGCCGCAGATCATCGAGGAACACCGGCTCACCCTGCCGCAGCATCACCGCGGGCAACAGCAGCCGCTCACCCAGGTCGCGCCCGCGCAGTCCGGTGAGGAGATCGGAACCGGTGAGCAGACCTGTGACCACCTGTTCCTGGCCCCAGTAGGGACTCGGCAGGCCATGCAGGATCAGCTCCAGGCCCTGCACCCGGTTGAGGCGGTCAACCACGGGCTCGAGAGCCTCGGCCACCAGGGCCCCCACCACCCAGCTCAGGCGTCGGGGCCGTTCCAGGCGCTCCGGCAACGTGCGGGTGGCCTGATCGAGGGACTCCAGGAAGGCACGGATGCTGCCCACCCCGTTCTCCTGCTGGGGCAGGTCCTCGTACCGGTCGCGGGGAGGCAGAGGCAGACCGGCCAGCAGATACCACTCATCGGACAGCCAGGCGAAGCGACTGCCCAGGCGCCGGCGGAAGCGGTCCTGCAGCGGTTCCACCTGGGCGATCACCCGGCGGGCGCAAGCCCGGTCCACCGGCACCAGCGCATCGCCGGCGGGCCGGAAGCGGGTGAGCCCCACCGGCACCACCGCGGCTGAGAGCACCGCCGGCCAGTCACCCCCGGCGAACTCCGCCAGGTCCGTGAGGGTCCGGTCCAGAGCAGGACCGTCGTTGAGACCCGGACACACCACCACCTGGGCATGCACCTGCAGGTTGCGCTCGCCGAACCAAGCCAGCTGCTGCTGCAGCAGACCCGCCCGCGGATTCACCAGCAGCCGACTTCGCAGCTCGGGATCGGTGGCGTGCACCGACACGTAGAGCGGTGAGAGGCGCTGCTCCTCGATCCGGCGCCAGTCGGCCTCGGTGAGGTTGGTGAGGGTGAGATAGGAGCCGTAGAGAAAGCTGAGGCGGTAGTCGTCGTCCTTGAGGTAGAGGCTGCGGCGGCGGCCGGGGGGCTGCTGGTCGATGAAGCAGAAGGGGCAGGCGTTGTTGCACTGGCGCAGGCCGTCGAACAGGGCCTCGGTGAAGCCCAGCCCGAGGCCCTCGTCCGCATCCTTCTCCAGTTCAACGCTGTGCAGGGTGCCGTCGGGGTCCTCCACCTCCAGCACCAGCTCCTCCTCCCCCACCAGCACCTGTAGATCGATCAGATCTCGGGGCCGCTGGCCGTTGATGCTGATGAGCCGATCGCCGGGCTGGAAGCCGAGTTCCTCGCCGATCGAACCGGGCTCGACGGTGGCCACCACCGCCGGTTGGGGGAGGCGGACCGGGCTGCGGGCGGAGCCGTCCTCGGCAGCCACCGCAATCCCGGCGGATGGTTCATTCCACATGGCAGGGGCCGGGCTGGTGCACTGGCACTACCCCGCCACTGTGGCGCGGAGCCAGAGGAGGATGGCGACCCCGAAGGTGAGGCGGTAGATCACGAACACCCAGGTGCTGTGGTGTTGCAGGAAGCGCAGCAGCCAGGCGATCGCCAGCCAAGACACCACGGCCGAGGACAGGATGCCCACGAGGACCGGCAGCACACCTCCGCCCATCACACCGCCGTCGGCTGGGCCGGCGACGAGCTCCCTGAGTTCCACCACACCGGCGAGGGTGATGGCGGGGATTCCCATCAGAAACGAGAAGCGTGCCGCTGCCGTGCGCTCCCAGCCATCGAACAGCGCCGCCGTGAGGGTGCTGCCGGAACGGGAGACTCCCGGAATCAGCGCCAGGGTCTGGGCCAGCCCGACGATCAGCCCATCACGGGGCCGGACATCGTCAAGGTGGCGGCGGCGACGGCCCAGCAGCTCCGCCAGCCCGAGCAGCAGGGCCATCACGATCGAGACGATCGCCACGGACGTCAGGCTGCGCAGGGGGGAGTTGTCGAAGTCGCTCACCATCAGCTTGATCCCCATCCCCGCCAGCACGATCGGGATGCTGCCGAGGGCGATGGCGATGCCCATCCGCGCTTCACTGGAGCCCCAGCGGCCCTCGCGCATGGCCCGGCTGACGCCTCGCAGCACCTGCGTGAGGTCGTCCCAGAAGTAGGCCACGATCGCCGCGATGCTGCCCAGCTGGATCACGGCGATCGTTGACACCCCCGGATCGCCCCAGCCCAGCACAATCGGCACCACCTGCACGTGGGCGGTGCTGCTGATCGGCAGAAATTCGGTGAGACCCTGCACCACCCCCAGCACCAAGGCGCGCCAGCAGGCCTCTGCGAGATTCAGTGCTGCGGCGGGATCGCTGGCCACCCCGACACCGGGATCCGGGGCCGCAACCGCGGCAAGCACCGGCGCGCCGTGCGCTGAGAGATGCGTCAGCAGATCCATGCAGGGTCGGAGCGGGGCCGGAGGAGACCCAGACCCTATGGCGCCGCGCCCGGGGGCACGGCTTAAGGTTGCACAAGTTTCTTCACAGACCGGGTGATCGCGGGCACTTCCACCACCCCGAACAGCGCGCTGCAGCGATCCCCATCCCTGGCCCTGCCGGCGTTCAGCCGTCTGGGCCCGGTAGCCCTCAGCGGTGCGCTGGTGACACTGCCGGTGTTCATCCAGGCCCCGTGGGTGCGCCAGGCCCCCGTCAGCGCGGCTGCCTTCACCGCCTGCCTGCTCACCACCGCCCTGCTGCTGTCCCGGAGTGAGGACGGGCGGCTGCGCATGGCCGGGGAGCTGCTGGTGGGCTTCTGCGGCAGCTGGCTGGCGGGCTCGATGTTCTGGGGGTGGGCGCGGCTGCACCCGGTGTGTCACCTGCCTCTCGAGGCCTTCGCGCTTCCACTTGCCGTGGCTGGACTTGGCAGTCGCTGGCGGCTGGCCTGCGGGTTCTATCTCGGATCCCTCGTCGGGACGGCCGCCACCGATGCCGCCATCGCCCTGACGGGTCTGATGCCGCTCTGGCCTGAGGTCCTCGCCGCCTCGCCTGAGCAGGGCTGGACGCTGCTGCGCCTGGCCGCCAGCTCCGTGCTCGAACCGCGGTCCCTGCTGGTTGTGGGGGTCCTTGCTGCCACCCTCGTGCGGGTCAGCCAGTGGTGCTGGCAGCAGGGTGAGGCTGGCCGGGTTGCCGCCTCCGCCCTGGCCACAACCCTGGCCGTGGACGCCCTGTTCGTGCTTCTGGCCCTCGTGGCCCCCTGGCTGAGCGGGCTGGTCTGAAGAATCACAAAGCCCCGCCGGGCCGGCGGGATCGCCCATCGCGCGCTTCTGTAACGTTGATCCATGCTGGTCTTGTCACCAGCTGTCCCTGTTCCAATCAAGGTGTGTCGCGATGAAAAGGGTGGTTGCCTGGCTGATGAGTGGCGTGCTTCTGGCCGGTCTTCTGGTCACGCTTGTTCTGGCTCCGGCCGCCCAGGCCGCCGAACTGCGCAACCTTGCCGATGACAAGATCGCCCAGCGTGGCGACAAGGTCGACCTCAACAACAGCTCGGTGCGGCGTTTCCAGGCCTTCCCGGGGATGTATCCCACCCTGGCCGGCAAGATCGTTCTCGGCGGCCCCTATGAGACCGTGGACGATGTGCTGGACCTCGATCTGACGGAGCGTCAGCGCGAACTGTTCAACAAGTACAAGGGCAATTTCACGGTTACTCCTCCGGAAATTGCGCTCAATGAGGGCTTCGATCGGATCAACGACGGGCAGTACCGCTGAGAGACGCTGCCTAATCTCAACAAGCCGTTGCCAGCCGTCGGGCCCACCGGCGGCTTTTTTGATGCCGGCAGCTGCCGGGTTCCCTCCTGCAGCCATGGCGGACCACCCACCGGAACAGAAGGCCCCTGAGCGCCGCAGGGAGGATCTCGAGCGGCTCTGGGACGTGGTGGTGGTGGGCGGAGGGGCAGCCGGTCTGATGGCCTGCCTCGAGCTTCCGCCTGACCTTCGGGTGCTGCTGCTGAGCAAGGAGCGCAAACCCCGCTCGGCCAGTCGCTGGGCCCAGGGTGGCATCGCTGCCGTGACGGCCCCTGAGGACAGCTTTGCCAGCCACCGGGCCGACACCCTTCGGGCCGGAGCCGGACTCTGCGACAGCGATGCCGTGGATCTGCTGGTGCGTGAGGCACCGGGCTGCGTGCAACGGCTGCTGGAGCTGGGAATGGCCTTCGACCGTGATGACGCCGGCCTCAGCACCACCCTGGAAGCCGCCCACAGCCACCGGCGGGTGCTGCATGCCCAGGACCGCACCGGTGGTGCACTGGTGGATGCACTGGAGCGGCACGTGCGGCAGCGGCCGGGACTGCGGCACCTGGATGACACGGTTGCCCTGCAGCTGTGGATCGAGGCGGGACGCTGCCGGGGCCTGCAGGTGCTCTGCGCTGGCCAGGTGGGCTGGGTGAGGGGCCGGGCGGTGGTGCTGGCCACCGGCGGCGGCGGGCACCTCTTTGCCCACACCACCAACCCCGCCCAGTCCAGTGGCGATGGCGTGGCGATGGCCTGGCAGGCCGGGGCGGAGGTGCGCGACGTGGAATTCGTGCAGTTCCACCCCACGGCACTGATGCTTCCGGGTGCCCCGCACTTCCTGATCTCTGAAGCGGTGCGTGGCGAGGGAGCGCGGCTGCGCGACAGCCACGGGAGCAGCCCCGTGAGCCGGCTGGAGGGCGGTGATCTCGCCCCCCGCGACCAGGTGAGCCGGGCCCTGGCGCGCACCATGCAGGACCAAGGCGTGGAGCACCTCTGGCTGGACCTGCGGCCGGTGGGGGAAGCCCGCTTGGAACGGCAGTTCCCCACCATCCTGGGACGCTGCCGGGAGCTGGGCCTTGAGCCCCTGCGCGATCCGTTGCCGGTGGCACCGGCCGCCCACTACTGGATGGGCGGCGTGGCGACCGATCTGGATGCGGGCAGCAGCATCCCCGGCCTCTACGCCGTGGGCGAAGTGGCCTGCACGGGAGTGCATGGGGCCAACCGCCTGGCCAGCAACTCCCTGATGGAGTGCCTGGTGTTCGCGCGGCAGTTGCGCCACCTACGGCTGGAGCCACCCGACGAGGCGAGCCGCGGAGGCGGCGATCGGGCATGTGCATCTCTGGCATGCCCCCTGCCCGACCTGAAGCTCCTGAACCGGCGGATCAATGCCCTGCGCCAGCTCTGCTGGCAGGTGGCCGGGGTGGAACGCAGCGGCCACGCCCTGGCCCAGGCCCTGCCGCAGGTGCGCCGCCAGCGGCAGGGGGTGGAGACCCTGGAGGCCTGGCGTTGCCTGCAGACCCTCCCCGTGACGGCATGCGTGCGGCTGACGGGGGAGCAGAGCCAGCGGCTGGCAGCGCTGCAGGAATGGCACCAGCGCCTGATCCTGGCGGAGCTGCTGATCGAGGCGGCCCTGTTCAGGCAGGAAAGCCGCGGTGGCCATTTCCGCACGGACGCGCCCAGCCCCCTGCCCTACTGGCAGCGGCACTCAACCCAGCAGAGGCAGCAGGGCATCCACACCGCAGCGGTGAGACACACCGCGATCAGCACTGGCTGAGCGGGAGCCGGAACCCTCAGCTTCGATCAAAACCGCTGAGCTCGGCCAGGCGCTCCAGGGGTTTGACGCCCGGCTCGAGCTTGCCGTTGATCTCCCAGCTGGGGAATCCATCGATGGACTTGCTCTCGCACAGCTCCCTCTGGCTGTTGCGTCCATCGGCCGCACACTCGATCACCGTGAGCCGCTCGGTGGCCTCCTTGCCGAACAACCGCTTCTGGTCCTGGCAGTGGGGACACCAGTAGGCGGAGTACATGACGGCGCCCTGGGCGGTGAGGTGCTCGGCCAGGGCCAGCGCCTCGGGGCTGCTGGTGGTGGTCACCGGCGGCGGCACCCGGCCTTCCGCCAGGTTGCCGCCCGCGGGGTCGGCCATGGCGGCCCAGCCGAGACCCCCCAGGGACACCACCAGTCCCACCAGGAGGACACGGAACAGCAACTGTCCGCGGTCGGGCCAGTCGCCGCCGATGAGGCTGAGCACGAACAGGGCCAGGCTCAGGGTGGCCGAGAGCACGCAGAAGAAGCAGAACGCCTGGATCTTGAACACCATCACGCCCATCAGCACCAGGCTGAACACCGCCATGGCGGTGCTCACCAGCAGCAGCCCCCACCAGCTCAGGGAGGCCAGACGAGCCCTGGAGTCGCCCCGCAGTACGAGTGGCAACAGGGCCAGCACCAGCACCGCGGTGTAAGCCAGGAAGCCGAACAGGGAGAGGGGCTGGCCCAGCACCGTGCCCCAGGCGCTGGCCAGCACCTTGTCGCAGCCGTCGGCCCCGCCGGGGCAGCTGAGGCTGCCGAACAGCCCCCAGCGCTCCAGGGTGATCGAGCCGGTGTCGACCATGCCCACGGTGGCCAGCACCGCCATCACCACCCGAACCCAGCGGTTGCCGGCATCACCGCGGCGGCGGCGGCTGCTGAGGCGTTCGCTGAGGCGGCTGGAGGTCATGGGCATCCGGCGATGGCGGCATTCTCGCAGCCGCGGCCCCGCCCCATAGGGTGGTGGATCGGCCGGTTCCATCGATGAACACGATGAACACCTCCAAAGCGGCTCACCCTCACGCGGATGCCAGCCGGAGCGAGACGCCCCGAAGGACCGTGGCCTTCGCCCACCTGGGCTGTGAGAAAAACCGGGTGGACACGGAGCACATGCTCGGCCTGCTGGCCGAGGCCGGCTACGGCGTCAGCGCCGATGAGGCCGACGCCAGCGTGGTGGTGGTGAACACCTGCAGCTTCATCCAGGACGCCCGCGAGGAGTCGGTGCGCACGCTGGTGGAACTGGCGGAGCAGGGCAAGGAGCTGATCATCGCCGGCTGTCTGGCCCAGCACTTCCAGGAGGAACTGCTCGAGAGCCTGCCGGAGGCCAGGGCGATCGTGGGCACCGGCGACTACCAGCACATCGTCAGCGTGCTGGAGCGGGTGGAGGCCGGCGAGCGGGTGAACCAGGTGAGCGCCGAGCCCACCTTCGTGGGCGATGAGCACCTGCCCCGTTACCGCACCACCAGCGAGGCGATCGCCTACCTGAAGGTGGCCGAGGGCTGCGATTACCGCTGCGCCTTCTGCATCATTCCCCACCTGCGCGGGGATCAGCGCTCGCGGCCGATCGAATCGATCGTGGCCGAGGCCCGGCAACTGGCGGCGCAGGGGGTGCAGGAGCTGGTGCTGATCAGCCAGATCACCACCAACTACGGCCTCGACCTCTACGGCAAACCCCAGTTGGCCGAGCTGCTGCGGGCGCTGGGGGAGGTGGAGATCCCCTGGATCCGGGTGCACTACGCCTACCCCACCGGGCTCACCGCCGAGGTGCTGGCGGCCTACCGGGAGGTGGCCAACGTGCTGCCCTATCTGGATCTGCCGCTGCAGCACAGCCATCCTGAGGTGCTGCGGGCCATGAACCGCCCCTGGCAGGCCGACGTGACCGGTGGTGTGCTGCACCGCATCCGCGAGGAACTGCCCGAGGCGGTGCTGCGCACCACCTTCATCGTGGGCTTCCCGGGCGAAAGCGAGGAGCACTTCCAGCACCTGCTGGAGTTCGTGGCCGAGCAGCAGTTCGACCATGTGGGCGTGTTCACCTTCTCGCCCGAGGAGGGCACACCAGCTGCCGCGCTGCCCAACCAGGTGCCGGCCGAGGTGGCTCGGGAACGCAAGGACCGGCTGATGGCCCTGCAGCAGCCGATCGCCGCCGCGCGCAACGCCAGCTGGGTGGGGCGGATCGTGGATGTGCTGATCGAGCAGGAGAACCCCAGCAGCGGCGAGATGCTGGGCCGCTGCGCCCGTTTCGCCCCCGAGGTGGATGGCGAGGTGCGCGTCCTGCCCGGCGAGGGCGGCCTCTGCGCCGCGCCGGGCACCATGGTGCCGGTGCGCATCACCGCGGCCGACACCTACGACCTGATCGGGGAGGTGGTGGGTGCCGGGGCCATGGTGCAGGAGGCCCTCAGAGCACGAGCTGGGACCTGAGGGTTCAGATCAGCTTGATCCCACGGAGCACGAAGGAGGCCGTGAGCGCGAGCACGAGCCCAACACCCACCAGAGCCAGATAGATCGCTGCGCCCATCGCTGCCGCTGAGAAAGGTGCAGCCATTACAGCAGAGCCCCCTGGCGCCGCTGGCCACCGCCCATGGAATCCGCCTAGCCTTGCTGCGGAAAATCCAGAAGCATCGCGAGCGATCTGGCCATCACCCCTGCAGGCAGAGCTCCTTCGGCATGCGCACCCTGTTCATCTATCCGGAATTCCCCAGGACCTTCTGGAGCTACGAGAAAATTCTGGAGCTGGTGAACCGCAAGGTTCTCCTGCCGCCCCTTGGCTTGGTGACCGTGGCGGCCCTGCTGCCCCAGCACTGGGAGATGAAGCTGGTGGACCGCAACGTGCGGGAGGTGCGCGAGGAGGAATGGGCCTGGGCCGAGCTGGTGGTGATCTCCGGCATGATCGTGC
The DNA here is from genome assembly GCA_049664045.1 of Prochlorococcaceae cyanobacterium. GTDB lineage: Bacteria > Cyanobacteriota > Cyanobacteriia > PCC-6307 > Cyanobiaceae > NIES-981. Next base: position 8,596 of record JBATEO010000139.1, on the reverse strand, counting down.
AGAAGGCCGATATGGCCGAGCAGATCGCCCGGGCCAAGGCGCGCGGACTGCCGGTGGCGGTGGGCGGCCCCTTCGCCAGCTCCACCCCGGACGCCCCGGAACTGGACCAGGCCGATTTCAAGGTGCTCGACGAGGGCGAGATCACGCTGCCTCTGTTCGTGGAGGCCCTGGAGCGGGGCGAGACCAGCGGCCGCTTCACCGCCGGTGGCGAAAAGCCCGACGTGACCTCCACGCCGGTGCCCCGCTACGACCTGCTGGAGCTCGACGCCTACTCGGAGATGTCGGTGCAGTTCTCGCGGGGCTGCCCGTTCAACTGCGAGTTCTGCGACATCATCGTGCTCTACGGGCGCAAGCCCCGCACCAAGACCCCCGAGCAGTTGGTGGCCGAACTGCAGCGGCTCTACGACCTGGGCTGGCGGCGCTCGGTGTTTCTGGTGGATGACAACTTCATCGGCAACAAGCGCAACGTGAAGCTGCTGCTGCCGGCCCTGCGCCAGTGGCAGCTCGAACACGGCTACCCCTTCAGCTTCGCCACCGAGGCCTCGGTGGACCTGGCGGCCGATCAGGAGCTCATGGACCTGATGGCCGAGTGCCGCTTCGAAAGCGTGTTTCTGGGCATCGAAACTCCCGATGCCACCAGCCTGGCAACCGCCCGCAAGTTGCAGAACACCCGCAGCTCCCTGGAGGAATCGGTGGAGAAGATCACCGCCAGCGGCCTGCGGGTGATGGCGGGCTTCATCATCGGCTTCGACGGCGAGCAGCGCGGCGCCGGCAACCGGATCGTGGAGTTCGTGACCCGCACCGGCATCCCCCACGCGATGATGGGCATGCTGCAGGCCCTGCCCAACACCGCCATGTGGACGCGGCTGGAGCAGGAGGGACGGCTGATTCAGGACTCTGCGGCCACCAAGGGGGTGAACCAGACCAACCTGCTCAATTTCATTCCCACCCGGCCCATCGAGGACATCGCCACCGAATACATGGAGGCGTTCTCGGCGCTCTACGAACCCAACGCCTACATCGACCGCGTCTACAGCTATTTCCTCAAGCTGCCTCCCCAGCGCTACAAGCAGATCCTCAAGCAGCTGGAGCTGGCTGGCGAGACCCCGGCAACCGGAAATCCGAACGGCAGGAAGGGCGTGTCGTGGGTGGATCTACGGGCCCTGGCCATCGTGGTGTGGCGGCAGGGGATCAAGCGCAACACCCGCTGGCGCTTCTGGCGGGCCCTGGCCGGCATGGCCCGCCACAACCCTGCCCGCTTCACGGGCTTCATCTCGATCCTGGCCCACAGCGAGCACTTCCTCGAATACCGCCAGATCGTGCGCCATGAGATTCAGGATCAACTGGCTCACCTGCCGGCTGACCCGTCCCATTCACTGATGGTCGCCCCGCCGCAGATGGTGCCGGGCTAGTCCTGCACGTAATCGGCGCCGGATTCCAGTGCCGCCTCCGCCTTCTGCAGCTCCCGGCCCAGGTAGAGGGCGTGGTCGAGGCAGCTCAAGGGGTGGGGTCCTTCGCCCTCGGTGAGGGCGATCCCCAGTTCCTTGGCGCTGCGGCCCCGGTAGGTCGCCAGAGGAGCCCGGGGGCCGGCGCCGCGGCAACTGATCACCTCGCCGGTGTCGGGGTCGGTGGCCAGGCCGCGCTCGTCGATGCCGTTGTCGTAGTGCTCCGCGATCAGCTCTCCCGCCTCGCGGTCCAGCTTGATCAGGAAATAGCCGGCCGCATCGAGAGCGATGAAGCGCTGGGAGAGCCGATCATCGAGCTCATGCCGCTGACTCGGGTCGAAAGGCTGGGGCATGGGGTGGATCGTAGGCAGCAGTGAACGGCAGCTCGGCGTTGATGGCCTGGATTTCCCGCGCCATCTCGGCGTTTGCCCCGGGCAGCCAGTCGCGCAGGATGGCGCCGAAACGGGGATCGCTCCAGCGGTGCAGGCTCACCCGGGGCTGGGCCACGAAGCCCCGCCGGCGCTTGTGGCTGCCACCAGCACCCGGATCGAAGTGACGGATGCCGTTGGCAATCGCCCACTCGATCGGGGCGTAGTAGCAGACCTCGAAATGCAGGCAGTCGATCTCCACGTCGCTGCCCCAGTAGCGCCCCCAGAGGTGGTCGCCGCCGCGCACACACAGCGACATCGCCACCGGCTCCGTGGAGTCGCCGCGGTGGGCACTGAACAGCACCAGGTGGCGACGCAGCGCCGGATCGCTGGCCATCGCCGCGAAGAAGGCCTCACTCAGATACTTGCTGCCCCAGGGACCCCAGCGGGCGCAGTGCTGTTCGTAGAAGTCATGCATGCGGCCCACCAGATCCGGCGAAATCGCCTCGCCCACCAGCGGCTCCACCGCCAGGCCGGCGGCGGCCACCGCCTTGCGCTCGCGCTTGATGTTGCGGCGCTGGTTGGCGTTGAAGCTGGCCAGGTAACCGGCGAAATCGCTGTGGCCGGGATTGCTCCACTGGCTCTGCTGGTTCACCCACGCCACGCAGCCGGCCGCCTCGGCCAGCGGCTGCCAGGCCGGATCCACGTAGAGGAAGTTGCAGCTGAGGATGCCCTGCTCAGCGCAGAACTGATCGATCAGCTGCAGCAGCAGGGCCGTGATGGCGGCGGCGTCCTCGCCGGGAGCGATCAGGAAGCGGTAGCCCTGCACCGGGCTCACCGGGCTCATGCCCACCAGCTTGGGGTAGTAGCGCAGGCCGAGCTGCCCGGCGAGCTGGGCGAAGCTCTGGTCGAAGACGAACTCGCCATAGCTGTGGCCCTTGAGATACAGAGGCGCCACGGCCAGCAGCTCAGGGCCGCGCCAGAGGCCCAGGTGCAGGGGCTGCCAGCCCTGGCGCGGGGCGATGCTGCCGCTGGCCTCCAGCTGTTCCAGCCAGCGCCAGCGGTAGAAGGGCAGCTCCTGAGCACAGGCGGCTTCCAGGAGCCCGTCCCAGGCGGCCTCGGGGATCCCGGCGATGCCCTGGTGCCAGCGGGCTTGGAGCTCAGCCATGGCCGGGGCAATGAAGGCGCAAAACTAGCGACACCTCCTCTGGGCTTGCCGCCTGTGCCCCTGTCTCGCGCGGTTGCGCTGCTCGCCGTGGCCCTGAGCGGACCCCTGCTGGCCGCCCCGGCTCAGGCGGGACTGATGCGACCGGTGCTGGAGCTGATGCGTCCCCAGCTGGAGACCCGCATCATCCGGGCCTGCGTGGATGCCCTGGCAGGTGACGATCCCCAGCTGGCATCCCAGCTGCAACGGCCCTGCCGCCAGCTCGCCGCCCCCGCCAGCCGCTGCCTGGTGCGGGAGACCGATGCCAGCGGCAAGGGCCTGGCGGTGGTGGGGGAACTGATGCAACGGGAGCTGGGGCCGGAGGGCGAGCGGATCGTCAAACGCTGCATCGCCCAGCTGGTGGGTCTGCCGGCGAACAGCCTGGAGGGGGTGTCGCTGCGGCAGCTGGGTCAGCGCTTCGGCGGCTCCCGGCGGGAGCGGTCGGCTGCTGAGGACCGGCGGTAGCGCAGCAGCAGCTCATCGCTCCCCAGGGAGCGATGCTCGATCAGCTGCCAGCGGCCCGGCCGGAGGCCCGGCATGGGGGGGAGCCAGCTGTGGGGACCGCCGAGCAGCAGCGGGCAGAGGGTGAGCTGGAGTTCATCCACCTGATCGGCAGCCAGCAACTGGCCGGCCAGGTCGGCACCGCCCAGCAGCACCAGGCGCCGCAGTCCGGCTCCGGCCAGCTCGCCCCGCAGCTCAGGCCAGGAGGAGAAGGACAGAACCCTGTGAAAATCCACGGGCAGGCGGGGTGGCGAGGCTGGCGGCCGCAGCCACCAGCGCTGCAGCGGCTGGCGCCAGAAGGGGAGATCAGCTGCTAGGCGGCCCGTGCGGCTGAGCACCAGGGCCACGGGCTGGGGAGTGCGGCCCCGGCTGAGGCGTTCCTGCAGGAGCTCGGGATCATGGATCAGGCAGGTGCTGCCGTGAAGGCGCAGTGTCTGCGCTCCCAGCAGGGCGGCATCGGCCCAGGCCAGGGCTTCCTCCAGAACCCGACGGTCGCCCGTGCCCCCCAGCTGGGCGGCGCCGCCGCCGGGAGGGGCGAGGCGCCCATCGAGACTGACTGCCAGCACCAGCCGCAGCCACGTCCCCCCTTGGCAGGGGTCAGACAGCGGCGAGGGCCTCCAGGGCCGCCGGCCGCATCTCCAGCTGCGGCACCTCGGCGAACACCTCGGCGGCGTTGTTGGGGCTTTCCTGGAGCCGCACCTTGTGCAGGCTGGCGCCGCTGGCCGCGATCGGACCCGAGAGCAGATCGGCGATGTGCAGGGCGATGTTCTCGGCCGTGGGCACGGTTGAGGCGAAGTGCTCCACGTCCTTGTTGAGGAAGGTGTGGTCGAAGGGCTCCACCACCAGCTCATCCACCAGCCGCTGCAGGACGGCCAGGTCGCAGACCATGCCGGTGCGGGGATCGATGCGCCCGCGCACGGTGACATCGAGCAGGTAGTTGTGGCCGTGGCCATGGGGGCGAGCGCACTTGCCGTAGATCGCTTCGTTCTCGGCCTGGCTGAGCTCAGGCCGGGCCAGGCGGTGGGCCGCGGCGAAGTGGGTGCGGATCGAGAGGAAGGCTTCCATCGGAGCTCGGCTGAGGAGTGCGGCGTGGGGACTGGACAGAGCGCTGGACGGTGGCAGCAGGTCGACCCAGAGGGTGGGCTGTTCGTAGAGGCGCAGACCCACCAGGGGAACCAGCGGCGCCAGACGGGTCCAGATGGCCTGGCCGAGGGCCTCGGTGGTGGGCAGGCAGCCGTCCGGGCGGGAGACGTCGAACTCGGGCCAGACCTCGTTGAGGCAGTGGAAATCGAGCTGGGCCGTGACCTGGGAGCGGATGGCGTGCTTCACATCCGAGAGATTGAGCACCATGCCGTCAGCGTCGAGACCGCCGCCCATGGCCACGATCAGCTCATAGTTGTGGCCGTGGCCGGGGGCGAGGCTGCAGGGCCCGAAGCGGGCCTGGTTCTCCTCGGCGCTGAGCTCAGGCAGCCAGTAGCGGTGGCTGGCACTGAAGGTGGCGCGGCGTGTGATCACACAGGGACGCCCCTCGCCGTGGGGGCGGGCGGAAGGCGGCTCAGTGGCGGAGGCGTGACCGGCGGCCGAGGCCGGGGAGAATGCCGGAACCGAGACTGAAGCGGGGTCGGGGGCCGTGACGCTGGCCGACATGACCTGGACTCCGAGGCCCTTCATCCTAGAAACGGGAACCGTTCCGCCGCCGCACCGGCCATGGCCGAGCCCACGCACCACGACCTGGCCCGGCGCCTCCAGGGTCTCAACCTGTACCTGGTGGGGATGATGGGAGCGGGCAAGAGCGCGGTGGGTCGCCCCCTGGCCGATGCCCTGGGCTACCGCTTCGTGGACGCCGACTCGGTGCTGGAGGGCGCAGCGGGGCGCTCGATCGCGGAGATCTTCGCCAGCGACGGGGAAGCTGGGTTCCGGCAGCTTGAGACAGCGGTGCTGGGCCAGATCAGCGCCTGGCATTCCCTGGTGGTGGCCACCGGCGGCGGCGTCGTGACGCGACCGGAGAACTGGGGCCACCTGCGCCAGGGGGTGGTGGTGTGGCTCGATGCCCCGGCCGAGCTGCTGCTGGCGCGCCTGCGGCAGGATCCCACCGAGCGCCCCCTGCTGCACAGCAGCGACCCGGAGGCACGGCTGCAGGCTCTGCTGAGCCAACGGCTGCCGCTCTACGAGCAGGCCGATCTGCGCATCCGCCAGAGCCGGGATCGTCCCCACCAGGTGGCCGGCCAGGTGCTGGAATCCCTGCCGGGCATCCTGCGCCAGCGCCCGCAGCCGCTGAGCGCCGCGGCACAGCTAGAGGACGCCGAAGGACGCCTCACCCAGTCGTTCAACTGACGGGCGCTCAGGGCTGCCCTGGTGGCTCCAGCCGCACCGCGAACCACTGCACACTGCGGCCGGGCTCCAGTTCGAGCTGACAGGCCGTTTCCAGCAACCGTTCAGCCTGTTCAGCCCGGGAAGGCAGCCCGCTCAGGTCGGCGGGCACCTCCGCCAGCCCGGCCAGGTGGTGCTCCAGCCAGCGCCGGGTTTCGGCGGCGCTGAGGATGCGCTCACCGCAGGCGGGCTCGAGCACCACGTAGTGATCAAGTTCCCGCAGCAGGGGATCGGACATGGCAAGCGCACAGCCGCGTCCCATCCATCCTGGCCCGCCACCGCAGACCAGGTTGGCTCAGCCCCGTCAGCCCCGCCCCAGCTGGGCCAGAACCCGATCACGCCAGGCGAACAGGGGTTGGAGCAAGGGGTTGTCGGCGATGCCGCTCACCCCCCTGCCCACCAGGGGGGCGCCGCTGCTGGCCGGGAAGCTGAGCAGGGAAAGCTGGGCCACCACCGCCAGGTCGGCGAGGCTGAGCTGATCACCGACCAGGCAGGGGCGGGCGGTGGTGAGCACCGCCAGCTGCTCGAGATTGCTCAGCAGCTGGCGCCGCTGCTGCTGACCCAGCACTCCGCCGATGGCGTCACCCATGCTGCCCACCAGGCCGCCAGGCAGACCTGACACCAGTTGCCGCAGCGGAGTGGGGGTGGCCTCGGGGAGCAGGCCGGCCCGGAGCACGGGATCGGCCGCCGCAGCCTGCAGCAGGGCCAGGCGGCATCCGGAAGCCAGGGCCGTGTCCGCCCAGTCCTCCAGCAGCAGCACCCGCGCCTTCTCGGCCGGATCCGAGGGCAGCAGGGCGGGCAGCGGGTGACGGGATTCCAGATGCAGGGCGATGGCGGTGGAATCGGGGATCACGTCGGCGCCGTCCACCAGCACCGGCACCTGGCGCTGGCCGGAAAGGCGGAACAGCTCCAGCTGGCCCAGCCCGGGGGTCACTTCCACCACGCTGTAGTCCAGCCCCTTGGCTGCCAGAACCAGTCGCACCTTCTCGGAGAAGGCGGAATGGCGGAACTGGTGCAGATGCATGCCTCAGGCCGGGGTGCCAGGCGGCAGAGTAGCCAGCGCGAGGAGATGCCATGAGGGAGTTCTTCCTGAACGTGACGCGCTACCCGCGCTACCTGGTCGCCCTGGGGCTGGGTGTGGCCAATTCGGTGCTCGAGCCCCTCATCGCCCGGGCCCGCAATCCGGTCACGGCCGTGGCGCTGATCGGTGCGGCCGTGAGCGGTCTGGTGAGTGTGGGACTCATCCTGCGTGCGATGGTGAGCACTGAACCACTGGCGTAGCCATGGCACAGGGCCGCAGGGTGGAGCGGGTGGCCTCGCTGATCCGCCGCGAGGTGAGCCAACTGCTCCGGGAAGGCATCCGCGACGAGCGCGTGGGGCAGGGGCTGGTGAGCGTGACCACGGTGGAGGTGGCAGGGGATCTGCAGCACTGCCGGATCTTCGTGAGCGTGTTCGGTTCCGAGAGCGACCGCCAGCAGGCCATGGCCGGGCTGAAATCCGCCACCGCCTTCGTGAAGGGAGAACTGGGACGGCGCCTGCAGATGCGCCGCACGCCGGAGGTGGTGTTCGTGCTCGACCGCGGCATCGAGCGGGGCAGCTCGGTGCTCGGACTGCTCAATCAGCTGGAGCAGGAGCGCAGCCTGAGGGCTGAACCGCCCGAGGGCGGCGAACCGGACGCCGGGCCATGACGAGCGGAGCTGCCGCGCGGTCCGATGTGGCCCTCAGCGACGGTGCTCTGCGGCGGCTGATCGCCGAGCTGATCGTGGTGCGCGCCAGCGGCCACCTCAGCGACGGGCAGCGCCGCTACCCTCTCTGGGAGCTCACCAACCGGGACCTGCGCAGCCTGCTTGAGGAGGGCGTGGGCGGCGTGATCCTGCTCGGCGGCAGCGCCCCGGAACTGGCCCTGCGCACGCGCCAGCTGCAGACCTGGGCGGGCCGGCCGTTGCTGCTCTGCGCCGATGTGGAAGAGGGCGTGGGTCAGCGTTTCGAGGGCGCCAGCTGGCTGGTGCCGCCCCTGGCCCTGGGCCGCCTGCACGCGCGGGAACCCAGGCGGGCTCTTGCCCTGGCACAGGACTACGGCCGCTGCACCGCACGCGACGCCCGCGCCGTGGGACTGAACTGGGTGCTGGCACCGGTGTGCGACGTCAACAACAATCCCGCCAATCCGGTGATCAACGTGCGGGCCTGGGGAGAGGATCCGGCCACCGCCGGGGCCCTGGCGGCCGCCTTCACCCGCGGACTGCAGGCGGAGGGGGTGCTGGGCTGCGCCAAGCATTTCCCCGGCCACGGCGACACCAGCGGCGACTCGCACCTGGAGCTGCCGGTGCTCGGCCACGACAGGGCACGGCTGGAAGCGGTGGAACTGCCACCGTTCCGCAGCGCCATCGCGGCCGGTGTGGCGGCGGTGATGACCGCCCACCTGAGCCTGCCCGCCCTCGACCCACAGCGGCCCGCCACCCTCTCTCCCCTGGTGCTCACCGGACTGCTGCGGGGCGAGCTGGGCTTCGCCGGACTGGTGGTGACCGATGCCCTGGTGATGGAGGCCATCGCCTCCCACTACGGGGCGGGGGAAGCAGCCGTGCTGGCGCTGGAGGCCGGGGCGGATCTGGTGCTGATGCCCGCCGACGCCCGGGCCGCGATCGACGCCATCGCCGCCGCCGTGGCCAGCGGCCGGCTGAGCCGGGATCGCCTCAAAGCCAGTGCCAGCC
>JBATEO010000138.1:0-15188 GCA_049664045.1 Prochlorococcaceae cyanobacterium | reverse complement strand
CCGCAGTGGCGGCGGCGGCGGGGGACGTGCGTGCCGCCCAGTCCGCCGTGGAGGCCGCCCGGGCACGGATCCAGCGGCTGCAGAGCGACATCGACGAAACGGTGCTCACCGCGCCGGTGAGCGGGCGGGTGCAGATCCGTATCGCCGAACCCGGCGAGGTGCTGGCCGCCGGCGGGCGGGTGCTCAACCTGCTCGATCTCAGCGATCTGCACATGACCTTCTTTCTGCCCACGCGCGAGGCAGGGCGGCTGCGGCTGGGCTCCGAGGCGCGCCTGATCCTCGATGCCGCGCCCGATCTGGTGATCCCCGCCCGCATCACCTACGTGGCCAGCGGCTCGCAGTTCACCCCCCGCACGGTGGAAACCCGCAGCGAGCGGGAGAAGCTGATGTTCCGTGTGAAGGCGCAGGTGGATCCCCAGCTGGTGCGGCGCTATGCCAGTGCCGCCAAGAGCGGCCTGCCGGGCGTGGCCTGGGTGCGGCTGGATCCGGCGGTGCCCTGGCCCCGGCAGCTGCAGGTGCGCCTGCCGCCGGTGCCATGACCCCGGCGGTGCGCTGCCGCGACCTCAGCCTGCGCTACGGCGAGCGGCAGGCCCTGGCGGGGGTGAGCTTCGAGCTGGCGGAAGGGGAGCTGCTGGGCCTGATCGGCCCCGACGGGGTGGGCAAATCCTCCCTGCTGGCCCTGGTGGCGGGCGCCCGGCGGCTGCAGCAGGGGGAGCTCAGGGTGTTCGGCCGCGACATGGCGCGGGTCCGGGAACGGCGGGCACTGTGCGAGCGCATCGCCTACCTGCCCCAGGGACTCGGCCGCCACCTGCACGCCAGCCTCACGGTGGCGGAAAACCTGCACAGCTTCGCGGCGTTGTTCGGTCTGCCGGCACGGGAGCGCCAGCGCCGGGGCGCCGCCCTGCTGGCCAGCACCGGCCTGGCTCCGTTCCGCCACCGCCCCGCCGGCCAGCTCTCGGGAGGCATGAAGCAGAAGCTGGGCCTCTGCTGCGCCCTGGTGCACGATCCCGATCTGCTCATCCTCGACGAGCCCACCACAGGAGTCGATCCGCTGTCCAGGCTGCAGTTCTGGCAGCTGATCGCGGCCGTGCGCGGCAGCCGGCCGGCCATGGCCGTGCTGGTGGCCACGGCCACGATGGAGGAGGCGGCCCGCTTCGACCGGCTGCTGGCCCTCGATGGCGGCCGGGTGCTGGCCGGTGGCAGCCCCGCCGAGCTGCTGGAGCGCACCGGCAGCGCCAGCCTGGAGGAGGCCTTCATCGCCCTGCTGCCTGCGCAGCGGCGGCGGCGGCACAGTCCCCTGGGGAGCTGGCCGCCGCGGCGACAGGACACCGAGGTGGTGATCGAGGCGCGCGGCCTGAGCCGCCGCTTCGGCGACTTCACGGCGGTGGATGGGGTGGACCTGGCCATTCAGCGCGGCGAGATCTTCGGCTTCGTGGGCTCCAACGGCTGCGGCAAGACCACCACCATGAAGATGCTCACGGGCCTGCTGCCCGCGTCCGGGGGCGAGGCCCGGCTGCTGGGCCGGCCTGTCCGGGCCGAGGACCTGGGCATCCGGCGCCGGGTGGGCTACGTGTCGCAGGCGTTCTCGCTCTACGGCGAACTGAGCGTGCGCCGCAACCTGATGCTCCATGCCCGCCTGTTCGGCCTGCCGGCGGCCGGGCGGGCGGGGCGGGTGCGGGATCTGCTGCAGCGTTTCGAGCTGGAACCCCTCGCCGAATGCCTCCCGGCCGCCCTGCCCGTGGGCCAGCGGCAACGGCTCTCGCTGGCGGTGGCCCTGATCCACCGGCCGGAGGTGCTGATCCTCGATGAACCCACCTCCGGTGTGGATCCGGTGGCCCGCGACGCCTTCTGGCAGGCGCTCCTCCAGCTGTCCCGCAACGAGGGCGTGACGATCGTGATCTCCACCCACTTCATCAACGAGGCGGCCCGCTGCGACCGGCTGTCGCTGATGCACGCCGGCCGCGTTCTGGAGAGCGCCAGCCCGGCGGAGCTGGCCCGACGCTGCGGCGGTTCCCTGGAGGAGGCCTTTCTGCAGCGGCTGCAGGAGGCCAGCGGCAGCCCCGCCGAGCCAGCGAGTGTGGCCGCTCTGCCAGCACCGGCTGGACTGGCTGGGGCCGAGAACGGGATCGGCGGGCGCTCGCCTGCCGCTGTCGCCGGCTTCAGCGGGCGGCGGCTGGCCGCCACCGCAGCACGGGAGACCCTGGAGCTGCGCCGCGATCCGCTGCGGGCCCTGCTGGCCCTGGCGGGCAGCGTGCTGCTGATGGTGGTGATGGGCCTGGGCATCAGCTTCGATGTCGAGAACCTGCCGTTCGCCGTCCTCGACCGCGACGGCACCAGCCTCAGCCGCGACTACGCCGACACGCTGGCCGGATCGCGCTATTTCACCGCCGCAGCGCCGCTGCGCGACCACGCGGATCTGGATCAACGCCTCGCCGCAGGACGCCTGAGTGCGGCCCTGGAGATTCCGCCGGACTTCGGACGGGCCATCAAGCGCGGCAGCCCCACCCAGATCGGGGTGTGGATCGATGGCGCCATGCCCCAGCGGGCGGAAACGGCCCGCGCCTACCTGCAGGGCATGCACGCCCTCTGGCTGGACGAGCAGCGCCAGCGGCGCAGCCCTGCCCCGGACGGTGCGGTGGATGGTGCGGTGGATGGACCTGCCCCCGGGCCGGTGAACGGGCCGGTGGAGGTGGAGGTCCGCTTCCGCTACAACCCCGAGCTGCGCAGCCTCACGGCCATGGTGCCCACGATGATGCCGCTGCTGCTGCTGCTGCTGCCGGCCATGCTCACCGCCCTCTCGGTGGTGCGCGAGAAGGAGCTGGGCTCGGTGGTGAACCTCTACGTCACACCGCTGACGCGGCTGGAGTTCCTGCTGGGCAAGCAGTTGCCCTACATCGGCCTGGGCGTGCTCAACTTTCTGCTGCTCACCCTGGTGGCCACCACCGTGCTGGGCGTGCCCCTGCGCGGCAGTCTTGCGGCCGCCACCGCCGCCGCCGGCCTGTACGTCAGCGCCGCCACCGGCTTCGGGCTGCTGGTGTCGGCGTTCATGCCCAGCCAGATCTCCGCGATCTTCGGCACCGCCGTGCTCACCATCCTGCCGGCCCTGTCCTTCTCGGGGGTGTTCGATCCGGTGAGTTCACTCACCGGGGTGAGCGCCTGGATCAGCCGCATCTATCCCACCACCCATTTCCTCACGATCGTGCAGGGAACCTTTCTCAAGGGACTGGGCTTCGCGGGGCTGGCCGGGTCGTTCCTGCCCCTGCTGCTGGCGGTTCCGGCGCTGCTGGCCCTGAGCCTGCTGTGCCTGCGCCCCCAGGAGGCCTAGGCCATGGCGTTGCCGCCTCTGCGCTGGGATCACGTGCGCGACCTGGGCGTCAAGGAGCTCTGGAGCCTGGCCAGTGACCGCTTTCTGCTGGGCCTGATCCTGTTCGCCTTCACGGTGTCGGTGTTCGCCGGCACGCGGGTGTCGCCGGAGACGCTGCTGCACACACCGATCGCGATCGAGGACGACGATCGCTCCCAGCTCTCGGCGCGCCTGCGCGACGCCTTCCTGCCGCCCTACTTCCAGGCGCCGCGGCTGGTGACCCCTGAGGAGATGGAGCGCCGGCTGGACGCCGGCCTGGACAGCTTCGCCCTCAGCATCCCGCCCCGCTTCGAACGGGATCTGCTGGCCGGCCGCCGGCCGGCGCTGCAGCTGCAGGTGGATGCCACGCGCATGGGCCAGGCCCTCAGCGGCAGCGGCTACGTGCAGCGAATCGTGATGCAGGAGGTGAGCGACTATCTGAGCGGGCGCGGGGCGGCCCCGCCGCCCCAGCCGCCGCCGGTGGACCTGGTGGTGCGGGCCCGCTTCAACCCCGAGCTCAGCCGGGTGTGGTTCGGCTCGATCATGCAGGTGATCAACCAGGTCACCCTGCTGTCGCTGCTGCTCAGCGGAGCGGCCCTGCTGCGCGAACGGGAACGTGGCACCCTCGAGCACCTGCTGGTGATGCCGGTCACGCCTCTGGAGATCATGCTCGCCAAGGTGTGGGCCACGGGGCTGGTGGTGCTGCTCGCCGCCACCGCGTCCCTGCTGCTGGTGGTGCGAGGGTTCCTTCAGGTGCCGATCGCCGGATCGCTGCCGCTGTTTCTGGCCGGAACCGCGCTGCATCTGTTCGCCACCACCTCCCTGGGACTCTTCCTCGGCACCATGACGCGGTCGATGCCCCGCTTCGGGCTGACGCTGCTGATGGTGGTGCTGCCGCTGCAGATGCTCTCGGGCTCGATCACGCCGCGCGAGAGCATGCCGGACTGGGTGCAGCTGCTGATGCTGGCGGCTCCCAACACCCACTACGTGATGCTGGGCCAGGGGATTCTCTACCGCTCCGCCGGATTCGGCATGCTCTGGCCCCGGTTCCTATGGCTGGCGCTGATCGGCTGCAGCTTCTTCGGAATTTCCCTGGCCTGCTTCCGTCGCACCCTGGGCACGGCGGACTGAGCATTCGGCTCAGCCGGCGAACCGAAGCCGCCCAGGCGGAACCGCGCAGCCGAAGCCACGCAACCAGAGCTGCCCAGATGAACCCGGGGAAGCTCAGGAACTCTGCTGGTAGAGCTGCTCGAGGCGCTCCCGGCTGAGATCCACCACCATCACCACCTCGCCGGGCTCGGGCGCCTCCGGATGGCGGCGCGGGAGGGTGGAGGTGGGCCGGAAACCCTGGCTCATCAGGGAGAAGGCCCCCACCAGCAGCAGCAAGAAGCAGACCAGATAGAGAGCGGTGAACACCACGGCGCAGAAACACACAACACCGACCCTACTGTGAAGAAGTGTTAACCGCGGCATGGCGGGCAGGCGCCCTGCCGCGCAACGGATATCGCCCAAGGACGAGCCGAACGCCTGCCCCAAGCGCACGAATGAGCAACCCTGTTAACGTTCCGTTACATCCACAGCGCGGCACGGCCCATGACCGTCGGAGAGCTCTTCCTCGAATCGATCGCCACAGGCGTGATCACCCCCGCCGAACTCAACTGGATCACGGCACAGCAACCACGCTTCTCACGGGTGGAGGAGGCCACGGCCCTGCGCCTGGGCCGGCTGCTCGATCAGGGCGACATCCAGCTGGGTTGCCGCCTGCCGGCGGCCAAGACCCGGCACGACGCCGTGCGCGAGCAGTGGATCGAGCCCCTGGGCCGCCGCCGCCACCGCCGCGCCACCTCCAGCACGTTCACAATCCTTTAAGATCTCATCACGTTACGTAACGTCACCACCATGTCCGACACCACCCCCCGCTTCGGCTTCGTGGGCTTCGCGGAAACCTGGAACGGCCGCCTGGCCATGATGGGCTTCGTGATCGGCCTGGCCACCGAGCTGCTCACCGGCCAGGGAATCCTCAGCCAGATCGGCCTGGGCTGAGTCCACGCTCTTCGCACCACAGTCTTCCCACCCCGCTCTCCACACTCTGGTCAGACCCTGATCACCGACCGAAGCGTTCATCAACGCTCAGGGCACATCGTTCATCCTTCTCAAGGCACAACGCCCATCCAGCTCAGGGCGCGAGGCGTGCCAGAGGCCCCCGGCTCAGTGCCGGGGGCTTTTTGCTGACCTGCGCAACGGCATTCCCCGCCGTGCTGGCCCGCCATGCTGGGGCCAAGCGCCCGCCACCACGATGTCCCAGCCGGGAACGGCCCTCGATCGGTTGCAGAGCCACCTGCACCACACCCGTCTGCTCGGCTCGATCAGCAGCGCCCTCTACTACGACCAGAACACCGTGATGCCCCCGCAGGGGGCCGCCTGGCGGGGAGAACAGCTCGCCCTGCTGGCCAGCCAGCTGCACGAGCGGCAGAGCAGTGAGGCGTACGCCGATCTGGTGGACGCCGCGGAAGCCGAGCTGCCCGCCGACGCGGCCGCCCCCCTGCGCCGCAACCTCCAGCTCCTGCGCCTGGACCTGGAGCGCCAGCGCTGCCTCGATCCGGCCCTGGTGCAGGCCCTGGCCATGGCCCAGTCGCGCGGCAATGCGGTGTGGCAGGAGGCCCGGGGCCGCAACGACTTCCCCGCCTTTGCCCCGGCGCTGCAGGAGCTGATCCATCTGCGCCGCCGGCAGGCGGCGCAGATGGCGGCGGCCGAACCGGTGGCCCGCAGCCCCTGGGAGATCCTGGCCCAGCCCTTCGAGCCCGACGTCAGCAAAGCGCGGCTGCAGGCGCTGTTCGCGCCGCTCGAGGCCGCCATCCCGCCGCTGCTGGAGCGGGTCGCCGCGGCCGATGACACGGCCGACGAGACCGGCGACAGGGTGCCGGCCGGCACAGACGGATCCGGCGGCGGCACTGGTGCAATCGATCTTCCCGAAAGCCTGCAGGAGAGCCTCTGCGCCGAGCTGCTGGAGAGCTGGGGCTACGACGCCAGCCGCTGCCAGCGCTCCCGCTCGGCCCATCCTTTCTCCTGCACCGTGGGGCCGGCCGACTTCCGCATCACCACCCGGGTGGTGGCGGGCCAGCCCTTCTCCGCCTTCCTGGCCACGGCCCACGAGTGGGGCCATTCCCTCTACGAACAGGGCCTGCCCCAGGGGGACGACCACTACTTCCCCTGGCCCCTCGGGGAGGCCACCTCGATGGGTGTGCATGAGTCCCAGTCGCTCTTCTGGGAGTGCCGGGTGGCGCGGGGCCGCGCCTTCTCCGAACGCTGGCATCCGCGCTTCGGCGCCGCCCTGGGCCGTGATCCCTGGGGCACCGCGGCGGCGTTCTGGCGCCAGCTCAACCCCCTGCGGCCAGGACCGATCCGGGTGGAGGCCGACGAGCTGAGCTACTGCCTGCACATCGTGCTGCGCTTCGAGCTGGAGCTGGCGCTGCTGGAGCAGGACATGCCGGTGGCCGAGCTGCCGCAGGCCTGGAACCGCCGGCTGCGGGAGCTGCTCGGCATCCGGCCGGCCAGCGACGCCGAGGGCTGCCTGCAGGACATCCACTGGGCCGAGGGGCTGTTCGGCTACTTCCCCTCCTATGCCCTCGGGCACCTGATCAGCGCCCAGCTGGCCGAGGCACTGGAAGCCGAGATCGGCGCCATCGACACGCACGTGGCCGCCGGCGAGGAGGCGGCGCTGCAGGGGTGGCTGGCGCGACACGTCTGGCCTCTGGGCCGCAGCGTCAACGGCGAGGAACTGGTGGAGCGGGTGAGCGGCAGGCCCCTCAGCGCCGAGCCGTTTCTGGGTTACCTGGAGAGGAAGGTGAACCGGCTGCTCGGGGCCGCCTGAGCGCCGCGGGCTCACGGCGGCACACTCCTTAGGATGCGCCGCGCCCCACCACCCGCTTCATGGCGAACATCGACCACGCCCCGAGCCGCACGATGCTCAACCTGCTGCACGTGCTGCCGGCCTTTGCCGATGAAGCGGAACTGCGCCTGAACGCGATCGTCGAACTGAACTCGATGACGATCAACAAGTATGAGCTGATCACCGAAACGGGGCACCTCAAGCTGGACCGGGTCGGCTACTCATCCCTCGCCTACCCCTTCGCCTACGGCTGCATTCCCCGCACCTGGGACGAGGACGGCGACCCGCTCGACATCGAGATCGTGGGCGTGACCGAACCGCTCATCCCCGGCTCGCTGGTGGAGGCCCGCATCATCGGCATCATGAAGTTCGACGACGGTGGCGAGGTGGACGACAAGGTGATCGCCGTGCTGGCCGATGACAAGCGCATGGATCACATCACCAGCTACACCCAGCTCGGTGCGCAGTGGATCAAGGAAACCCAGTACTACTGGGAGCACTACAAGGACCTCAAGAAGCCCGGCACCTGCCGCGTGAACGGCTTCTTCGACACGGACGAGGCCGTGCGGGTGATCAAGACCTGCGAGGCCCGCTACAACAGCGAGATCGACCCGAAGCTGGTCGACGGCCCCGTCGCCTGACATCCGCTCCCAACACCGCTGCAGCCATGACCCACCAGCATCCCCGCCTCCTCCCCCCGCGCCCTTCTCGGCGGCCGCGATGCGGGCTGATCGCTGCACTCCTCGGCGCTGCGCTGACGGCTGCGGGTTCCGCCGTTCAGGCGGCAGGCGAACCCCCGGCGGCGGCGGAACCACCCCCGGCAGGGGAAACCGCGGCCGCCCCAGCCCCGCCTGCGGTGCTCACCCGGGAGATCGTGCTGGAGCTCGGCCGGCGCCAGATCTCCCTGGTGGAGGAGGGCAAGGTGCTGGGCAGCTGGCCGGTGGCCATCGGCGACCCGAGCACCCCCACACCCAAGGGCCGCTTCGTGGTGGAGAACAAGGTGATCAACCCGATCTACCAGAGCACCTCCAGCGGCAAAGTGATCAACAAGGTCGGTCCCCAGGCGCCGCTGGGCGATCGCTGGATCGGCTTCAAGCAGAGCGGCCTCAACCAGTTCGGCATCCACGGCACCCCGGACGCCTGGTCCTGGACCGTCACCTCCCGGGCAGCGGTGTCCAACGGCTGCGTGCGCATGCTCACCCCACACGTGCGCCAGCTGTTTGATCAGGTGGAGTTGGGCACCCCGGTGATCGTCAAACCCTGAGCTGGGAGAGGGGATCCGGCCCCTGAATCCGTCCTGTTTGTTTCACAACCCGGAAGACTTTCTGCACTCCGCGGCTCGTCTGGTTCTGCGGCGCCCGTCAGCCCTTAGCTTTGCCGCTTCAACGCCCAGCACCGCTTCGGCATGGTCAGCGACCGACCCCAGCAGCACGAGGGAACCGCAATCCCCAGCGCGGTCGCCACCCCCAGCACGGTGCTGAAATGGTCCAGCGACGGTGAACTCTCCGCCATCGATCTGCAACGGCTGGTGGATCGCCTGCAGCAGACCGACCCGGTGGCCGAAGCGCTGCTGCACCCCTCCCACTTCGCCGCTCTCAATCCGGGCTCCTGCTGATCCGGCGGGCCAGGGCCCGCGCCAGTCCATCGCGGCTGGCCAGTCCCCGCAGGGCACTCACCGGCAGACCGCCCCCGGGAAGTCCGTGGGGCAGCACAGGCACCCCCGCGCCGGGCAGATCGAACACCGGCAGCTGGCGAAGGCCACTGGGGCGCAGTTGGTCCTCGAGCTGCACCAGATGGGCGGACAGGGGCAACCAGATCAGCTCCGACCGCCGGCAGGCACCCAGCTGGATGCTGGAGCTGGGCCCGTCGTCGCGGGCCGAGAGCAGGCGCTGAAGGTCGGGGAGGGTGACCAAGGCGACCACCCTGCACCCCTCGCTCACCAGCAGACAGTGGCCGCGGGACTCCATCAGGCGATCGAGGGCCTCCAGAGCGGGGCAGTCGCCGGGCAGAACCAGCGGCTGCTCAGGCTCCAGAGCCTCCGCCAGGGGCACTGCGGCGAGCTGGCGGCGGCGCCGCTCCTCAACCGCATCAGGGCCCAGCAGACCCGGATCACTGAGGCCCTGCCAGCGTTCCACCAGAGCCGCGCTGAGCCCTGCCGCGGCCATCAGGGGCAGCACGATGCGGATGTCGCGGGTGAGCTCGAAGAGCAGCAGGAGGGCCGTGAGCGGTGCCCTGGCGCTGCCGGCGAGCACCGCCGCCATGCCCACCATGGCGTAGGCGGGAGGTTCCGCCACCGACAGCCCCAGGCCGCCTTCGCCCAGCAGCTGGCCATAGCAGTTGCCCAGCACCGCGCCCAGCACCAGGGCGGGCGCGAAGCCGCCACCCACAAACCCGGTGGCGGAACAGATGGCGGTGGCCAGCAGCTTGGCGCCGAGCAGCAGCAGCAGGGCCAGCAGAGGCACGCCGCCATCCCGCCCCAGCAGGGCCTCGATGGTGTCGTAGCCCACCCCCAGCACCTGGGGAAACGCCAGCGCCAGCACGCCCACCAGCGCGCCACCCAGGGCGGTGCCCACGCCGGGGGGCAGCACCGCCAGCTGGCGCTGCAGAGGGGCACTGCGGCCCAGCGCCAGCGCCTGCAGCAGCAGAAGTGACAGACCGCTCGCCAGCAGACCCAGCCCCAGGTAGAGGGGCAGCTCCAGGAGAGAGCGCACCTCATAGGAGGGCAACCGCAGGATCGGCGCATCGCCCAGCAGCAGCTGGGTCACCAGGGTGGCGCTCACGGCCGCCACCAGCACCGCCCGCAGGCTGGGTCGTCCCTGAATCGTGCTGAAGCTGCCTTCGAAGGCGAAGAACACCCCGGCGATCGGGGCCTTGAACCCGGCAGCCAGACCGGCCGCCACCCCGGCGGCCACCAGCGCCTTCTGGCTCTGGGGGGCGAGGCGGGCCCGCAAGGCCAGCCAGAGGCCCACATTGCCACCGCTCTCCACACTGGGCCCCTCCGGCCCGAGGGAGGCGCCGCTGCCCAGGCTCACGGAGGCGGCCAGCAGGCGCTGAAACGGCAGCCGGGGCGCGGCGGGCGCGGCCCCGTCCGCCATCGCCATCAGGCTTGGCAGGCCAGGGCCCAGATCGGGGCTCCAGCGGCGCAGCACACCCACCACCAGCCCCCCCAGACTCGGCACCACCAGCACCGGCCAGAGCTGGAGCCAATCGGGCAGAGCCGAGGCGGGCGGCGGCAGCTCAGGAAGGGCTGGTGGGGGCGGCAGAGAGCCCAGGCCGCCCAGACCGATCTGGAGCAGAACCGTGAGTGGCGTGCTGCGTTCCAGGGGGGGCAGCGGGGGCGGAGCGGGGGCCGGCTGCGACTGCCCCAGCGTGAGCAGGGCTTCCACGAACGGCCCGAACAGGGCGCTGTTGATCAGTCCCACCAGCTCATGGAAGGCGACCACCGCCAGTCCGGTGAGCAGCCCAACGAGGCCGGCCCAGGCCAGCAGGCTCCACTGGAAGGGCAGGCCGGCCGGGCCGGCGACTGGGGCCTCGGGCCCCGTCGTCGGCTCAGGCCTCGGGCCGGACGTTGGCAAAGATCTCCTCCAGGATCTCGCCGGCCCCCTGCTCCCGCAGCGTGTGGGCCAGGGCGATCCCGATTGCTTCGGGATCGCCCTGGGGGCCGCGGGCCTCGTCGCGGATCAGGCGCACGCCATCGAGGCTGGCCACCATGCCGGTGAGCACCAGTTCGGCACTCTCACCCTCGCCCTCGAAGCAGGTGTTCACGCCGATGGGCACCTGGCAGCCGCCCTCCAGCTCCCGCAGGAAGGCGCGCTCCGCCAGGCAGCGGCGGGCGGTGGGGGTGTGCTCCAGCACCCTGATCTGCTCGAGCACGGTGGCATCCCCGTCGCGGCACTCGATGCCCAGGGCACCCTGGCCTACGGCATGCAGAGAGATCGAAGGGTCGATCAGCTCGTGGATGCGATCACCCAGGCCCAGGCGCCCCAGGCCGGCGGCGGCCAGGATCAGGCAGTCGAACGTGCCGGAATCCAGCTTCTCCAGCCGGGTGATCACGTTGCCGCGCACGTCCTTGAAGGTGAGGTGCGGGAAGTGGTGGCGCAGCTGGGCCAGGCGCCGAAGGGAGCTGGTGCCCACCACCGAGCCCTCCGGCAAGGTGGCCAGGCTCTTGTCCTTGTGCTTCTGGTGCACCACCAGGGCGTCGGCCGGGTCTTCGCGCTCGGTGATGCAGCCGAGCATCAACCCCTCGGGCAGGTTGGTGGGCAGGTCCTTGAGGCTGTGGACGGCGATGTCGGCCCGGTCCACCAGCATCTGGGCCTCCAACTCCTTGGTGAACAGGCCCTTGTCGCCGATCTTGGCCAGGGCCACATCAAGGATCTTGTCGCCCTGGGTGGCCATCGCCTCGATGCTGATCTCCAGCCCGGGGTGGGCCCTGACCAGCTCGTCGCGAACCCAGTGGGTCTGCACCATGGCCAGCTGGCTGCGGCGGGAGGCGATTCGCAGGGTCGGTGCCATGGCGGGCGGCTCACAGCCGGCCAGCCTAAGGAGCCGCTCGCTCACCCCCGGCCAGCGCTGTCACAAAGCAGGAGCGGACGGAGCACCGGCCCCTGCGAACAGATCCAGCGGTAGCGGGCCCCAGGTGTCCTCGGCATCGGGATCGGCAGGGCTGTGGCCGGTGATCAGCAGGCCCACTCCGAGGCCGGTTTCACGCCGCACCAGAAAGCGGCGGCTGGTCTGGTTGCCCTTGAGGAACACCGGACCCTCGATCGCCTTCAGCGCCTCCCCCGCCGGATCGAGCTCCAGCGGCTGCCAGCCCAGGGCCGACTCCAGCTGGCGCAGGCAGGTCACCGCCGCCTGGGCCGAGGGGGCCATCACCCCCACCGTGAACCAGTCGCAGCGGGACAAGAGGGGCTCCAGCTCGGCCCGCAGTGCAGTCCTGGCCAGGGCATCGAGATCCTCCGGGGCGCTGCGCAGGCCCCGCAAGGCCGCAAGGCCCTGGCTCACTTGATGTACTCCTTGAGGACGCCGTTGCGGTTGGGGTGGCGCAGCTTGCGCAGGGCCTTGGCCTCGATCTGGCGGATGCGCTCGCGGGTCACGTCAAAGATCTGGCCGATCTCCTCCAGCGTTTTCATACGGCCGTCGTCGAGGCCGTAGCGCAGGCGCAGCACGTCACGCT
Source organism: Prochlorococcaceae cyanobacterium (assembly GCA_049664045.1). GTDB lineage: Bacteria > Cyanobacteriota > Cyanobacteriia > PCC-6307 > Cyanobiaceae > NIES-981. The sequence goes on along the minus strand of JBATEO010000138.1, from coordinate 2,783 downwards.
CCCGCGGGCTGAGGGTGGCCAGCACGCCCTCAAGGTCTTCGCGCAGCAGGTTCTTGGCCACGTCCTGCTCGGGGTTCTCGATGTCGGCCTCGATGAAGTCGCCGAGGCGCGAATCCTCCTCCTTGCCGATGGGGGTTTCCAGGGAGATCGGCAGCTGGGCGCTCTTGGCGATGAAGCGCAGCTTCTCGATGGTCATCTCCATCGATTCGGCGATCTCCTCCTCGGTGGGCTTGCGGCCGAACTCCTGGGAGAGGGTCTTGGTGGTCTTCTTGATCCGCGAGATGGTTTCGTAGAGGTGCACCGGCAGGCGGATGGTGCGGCTCTGGTCGGCGATGGCGCGGGTGATCGCCTGGCGGATCCACCAAGTGGCGTAGGTGGAGAACTTGTAGCCCTTCTCGTGGTCGAACTTCTCGGCGGCGCGAATCAGGCCGAGGGAGCCTTCCTGGATCAGGTCCTGGAAGCTCAGGCCCCGGTTCATGTATTTCTTGGCGATCGACACCACCAGGCGCAGGTTCGACTGCACCATCTTTTCCTTGGCCCGGCGGCCGAGCATCAGGCGGCGGCGGAACTTGATCGTGGGCATCTCCACCAGCGCCGCCCACTCCTTGGTGTCGGGCTGGCGGCCGTGGTCACTCTCGAACTGAGCGGCGATCTCCTCCAGCTGCAGGAGATCGGCGATCTTGCGGGCCAGCTCGATCTCCTCGTCCGGACGCAGCAGGCGGATGCGGCCGATCTCCTGGAGGTAGACCCGGATCGAATCCTCGGTGTACACGCCCTTGGGGCCCACCTTGATGCTGGCCAGGGCCTTGGCGGCCTTGTCGTCATCCTTGGCGGAGCCGCTGCCCTCGTCGTCGTCGCTGGCGACGGTCGACGGGGCCGCCTGCGCCAGCAGCTGATCGGCCGTCCGGTCCAGATCGGCCGGGGCCCCGGCAGCGGTACTCCCGGTCTTGGCCTTGGCGGTTTTGGCAGTCTTTGCAGGCTTGGCGCGACCTGTGGCGGTCTTGCCGGCGGCGGCTCTGGCCTTCGGCGTCACCACCACCTCATCACCGGTCGCCGTGGCCACCTTGAGGATCTCAACAGCGGACTTGGACTGGGCGGTGGCAGGGCTCATCAATGCAGGGAACGGGCGGGACAGAATTGGGAGGGTCACAGACAGAGCACGATCACTGACGCAGCGATCGCTGGATTCGCGCCAGGGTCAGCTCACGGGCAGTGGCTGAGAAGCCGTGGAGGAAGAGCCGTGGCTCACGGGTCCACGGACGGGCCATGGCCGCCAGGAACCGGAATCTTCAGGGGACCCTGCTGCCGGGACGGCTGAAGGGTCTGGGAGCAGACGCAGGAAACCTGGAAAAACAGGAGAGCCTGGAGAACGGGACGGGGAATTGGCGGTGGCCGCGACAGGATCGGCAGGGGTGGTCGCAGACTGGAGATGGCTGCCAGAGAATCCCGGTCATGAAGGGCCTGGACGCTGGCGAACTCTTCGAGTCTTCCCTCTGGACGGAACTCTGTCGGGTTCCGACGGCAGTCGTTGAACTGCCCAACGCCCCCATCCTATGAAGCGGCGGTGAGCACCGCAAGCAAATCCATCCCCAGCTGGCTCCAGATCTGGCTGGAGGCCGGCCGGGAAGGCCAGGTGTTCACCTACGCCAACCCCGGCGGCCTGCCCCTGGCCATCGGCGATCTGGTGGAGGTGGGTCTGCAGGGCAGAAACCATGCGGGACTGGTGGTGGAGATCCTCTCCGCGCCGCCGCCGGATTTGGCGGACCGCCGCCTGCGGCCCGTGCAACGGCTGCTGCAGCCCGCGGCCGTTGACGGGAGCTGGCAGCAGCTGATCACGGCCGTGGCGGATCGCTGCCACACCAGTCGCTTCAGGACCCTCAAGAGCGCACTGCCCCCCGGGTGGCTGGGGCAGCGTCGCCAGGGCAGAGGCTCCGTTCCGTCACCGATCTGGTACGTCGGGATCAGCCAGGCACCTGCTGCCGGAGGCGAAGAGCAGCTGAGCCCGTGCCAGCGGGATCTGCTGGACCACCTCCGCAGGGCCGGAGCCCCCCTCCCCCTGCGCGGCGTGTGTGGCCGCGACGGCTTCAGCCGCTCGGTGCTCCAAACCCTGGAGCGGCGCGGACTGGTGCGCCGGGAACGGGGGCCCGCGGTCCGGGAGGGGGCGGACGGGCAGGGAGACAGCACCGGGGTCGGCAACACCCCGCTGGAACCGCCCCCCCCGGTGCCCCACCGCGAGCTCACGGCACCCCAGGCGGAGGCCCTCGAGGCCATTGAGAGCGCCCCGGCCGCCCAGGCCCTGCTGCTCTGGGGCGTGACCGGCGCGGGCAAGACGGAGGTGTACCTGCAGGCCGCGGCCCGCAGCCTGGGGCGAGGCCGCAGCGTGCTGATCCTGGCGCCGGAGATCGGCCTGATCCCCCAGCTGCTCGACCGCTGCCGCGAGCGCTTCGGCGCGCAGGTGGTGGAGTTCCACAGCGGCATGGCTGAAGGTGCCCGGGTGACCACCTGGCGCCGCTGCCTCAGCGGCGCTCCGCTCCTGGCCGTGGGCACGCGATCGGCGGTGTTCCTGCCGCTGCCCGCCCTCGACCTGATCGTGCTCGATGAAGAGCACGACAGCTCCTACAAGCAGGAGAGCCCCATGCCCTGCTACCACGCCCGTGACGTGGCGCGGCTGCGGGCGCGGCTGAGCGGCGCGCGGCTGCTGCTGGGCAGCGCCACCCCGTCCCTGGAAACCTGGCTGGCCTGCCAGGGGCCGCCGGCCGACACCCGGCTGCTGCGCCTGCCGC
>JBATEO010000137.1:0-3310 GCA_049664045.1 Prochlorococcaceae cyanobacterium | reverse complement strand
GCGGCGACGAGTTGAGCGATGGCGAGCGCGACGCGCTGCTGGAGCTCTGCAGCCAGCGCCTCGATGCCTTCCGCGAGCAGCGCGGCGAAGAGGTGTTTGCCCACCGCAGCCGCCACCGCAGCCCGATTAGCGGCTCGGTGAAAACAGGACGGCTCCGACGCCATCAGCAACCTGCAGGCGCTCTGCTTCCGCGGTGTGCACGCCAGCTACGGCCACCGCGAAGCAGGCTGTGTGTTCTGCGCGCTGGAGCTCATCACCGGGCGGATGGTTGGGATCGCTGAGCACGCCCGAAACTCAATGCTTGGCAGTGGCCAGCGAACGAACCGCGATCAGATCCTGATCACCAATCTCTCGGAGGCTGCTGTTTGAAAGCGTCAACAGCGATTGGGTGCGTCCCGAAGCGGCAACAAACTCAACCTCGTAGTTTGCAGGGTCGTGTATAGCCACGACAGCACCGAGATCGCCCAACTGCAGACCAGCGTCAGGTATGTCGTGGGTGAGAGCAACTGTCTGGTGCAAGACGAACATGACTTACTCCGGAAATGCGGTGACGAGCCTTGGCTGCCTGGAATGATCGGGGATCAGCCAGACCGTTCTGAATGGTCTGGATGCGCCGTTGGGGCCTTTCAACGTAGCACTGATGACAACTTTCATCCCATAGGTGCTCATCTCGATCCGCTGAACCGTCCCAGTCTGCCCATGGTGGAGCAGATCATCACGAAGTCGTATCCAGGATTCAACGATATAGCCGAGTGAACGCAATACCCTGGCCTTGAAGCGGCCGACTGGATGCGTATCTGAGAGCAGGTAGTCGCAGATCTTGGCTTCGTCAACGATCGCGTGGTCTGCATGGGGGAGCATTCGTGGGCCAGGGTGATCGCCGGGGCTTCTCCTCCACCAGTGCCACCCCCCGTCTCACCCCAGCCAGGATGCCCTCATGCCCCCGCCCCAGCGCTGACGTGGCCCGGTGGATCCCGGAAAGCGCATGGTGGCCCGGGCTCACCTTCAACGGCATCACCGCCCATGGCGATGGCCACGACAGCCTGATCGGCGGCGACGAGCTGAGCGATGGCGAGCGCGATGAGCTGCTGGAGCTCTGCCGCCAGCGCCTCGATGCCTTCCGCGAGCAGCCCGATCAGTGGCGTAGTGAAATACCCCGTTCACCGATGTGCCCTGCGCCGCACAGATCAGAACGGCAAGGTTGCCGCCACATCGGAGAGACGGATCAGCAGGGTGTCGGGGTCGATGGGTGAGGGATCAAAGCCCATGTGGAGATAGAAGCTGCGGGCTTCCGCGGAGGCAGCATGAACCACGATGCCGCGCACGCCGATCTGTGTGCTGGCCTGCAGCACCCGCTCAAACGCATCGGCGAGCAGGGCGCGAGCGATGCCGCGTCCCTGGACACTGCGACAGACCGCCAACCGCGCCAGCACCACCACTGGAATGGGATCGGGCCTATCGCGGCGAAAGCGCCCAGGGGCTGAGGCCACGGCCACCGCCCCGGAGGCCAGAGCCACATAGGCCTTGACGATGCCGTCGCCGTTGCACACAACGAAGCTTCGCGTCGCACCGCTCTGCTGGTTGGACAGGGCACGCTGCTGGAGCCAGTGGTTGAGGTCGGAGTCGCCGCAGTCAAAGCCGAGGGTGCTGTCATGCTGCGCCAGCGGCTGCGGCGCCAGCAGATCCATCAGCGTTGCCAGGGCCTCGGTGCCGTCATGGTGCGCTGCAGGCGATCCGTGGGGCTGGGCGGAGCATCAAGCTGGCGGAGAAACTGGTCGTAGCGCTCGGGCGAAACGGCCTGCCAGGCCTGCTGCACCAGCAGTTCACGGGCGGCATTGCGGGCCGCCTGCAGAACGAAGTCGGTTCGGGTGAGGCCGGAGGTACGGACCGCGCGATCTATCAGCGCCTGATCGTCGGGCGTGACCCGCAGATTCCAGCTGAGGCGAGGGGTGGCAGCCACGGATGAACAGCGGGCCTGAAGCCACCCTCGCCCCTTCAGGTAGACGGTGTCTATCCACACGATCATGGTGCCTATCGACAGGGGCATCACGTTTGGGCGCCTCGCCCGGCACAAACCATGGCCTTGAGCGCGTGAAGCGCTGCGGCTGCTGGATCCCATTGGGGTGCTGCCTCATCTTTCTGGATAGAAGTCACAGCACTGCGCTTAAGCAGACGTCCGCTGCTCCAGCCGCTCCGCGAGCCACACCTTGATGATCGACTGACGCGTGACGCCGAGGCGGTTGGCTTCGCGATCGAGCTGGTCAATCATCCACACGGGGATGTCAACGTTGACGCGTTTCTGCTCGAGCCGACGGCGACGGGCACCGCCGAGGTCGAGGGCCTCGAGCACCGACTCGCCAGCATCAAAACGTTGATCGAAATCAGAACTGTTCATAGAGCTCCACCTCTTCTGGTCTGGACCGCCGAACGGAAATCAATCGGATGCACCGGTCGCGATAGGTGATCACGGCCGACCAGTGCTTGAGGCCGATCCTGCCGATCACTAGAAATCTTGGCTCTCCGGTGGTGCGGGCCGGAACCTCCAGGAGCTCCGAATCGTTCCAGAGCTGCTGGGCAGCAAGGAAGTCGATGCCGTGCTTGGCAAGGTTGGAGTCACTCTTGACCGGATCGAACGCAAACTCCATAGGGCGCTTATTCTATACCTTTTCGGCTCTCAGGGCCAACTCCGAATCAGAAAGCCCCCGTCCTCGGGACAGGCTGCTGCATCTCGCTCCTTTCGTTTCAGCCTGCCGTCGAACCGGTAAACGCAGGGGTGATGGCCAAAGCGGCAGTCGCGAGCTCGGGTCGGGGACTGGGCCGACACAGCCAGAAGGGATCCCAGCAGGGGCGATGGCCTGCCGGTCCGCCCAAAACCAAACCTGGCCCGGTCGCCCGGCAGCCGCCAGCATCACCGCATGGCCTCCAGCCCCTCTTCTGCCTTCCTCCGCCTGCGCGCGTTCATCGCCGAGCGGATGCGCATGAGCCACATCTACCAACCGCTCATGCTGCTGGAACTGCTCGGCCGCCGCAGCCCGGCCCCGGCGCAGGACATCGCCCGACGGATCCTGGGGGAAGACGTGACCCAGATCGACTACTACACCGAACGGGTGAAGCGGATGGTGGGCAAGGTGCTCACCGGCAACGGCATCACCGCCTATTGCGATGGCCACGACAGCCTGATCGGCGGCGACGAGTTGAGCGATGGCGAGCGCGACGCGCTGCTGGAGCTCTGCAGCCAGCGCCTCGATGCCTTCCGCGAGCAGCGCGGCGAAGAGGTGTTTGCCCACCGCAGCCGCCACCGCAGCCCGAT
>JBATEO010000136.1:0-30658 GCA_049664045.1 Prochlorococcaceae cyanobacterium | reverse complement strand
CTGCTGCCCGCCGGCAGCAGCTGCAGCACGGCGCGCGCCACGGTGCTTTTGCCGCAGCCCGACGGCCCCACCAGCGCCAGCGTCTCGCCGGGGTTGAGGCTGAGATCGAGGCCGTCGAGGGTGGGGCGTTCGCTCTGGGGGTAGGACACCCGCAGCTGGCGCAGGCTGAGCACGGGTTCGCTCATGGTTGGCTGCGGCAGTGGCGGCAGTGGCGGCAGTGGCGGCTGCTTGAGCGGCTGCGGCACTGGACGTGGCGTTGCGGGGCCAAGGCTTCGGGCTGAATCCCCCCCGAGTGTCGCTGGCTGCATACGATGAGTCCACTCCGCAGCACCCCATGCTCCGGGCGGTCACCGAACTGAATCCATCGGCTCTGAAACCGCCGGATCTGGATCCGCCGGCGAAATCCCCTGCGGTCGCCCCCCTGGACTCCTCCGCCCCGCCAGCGGCTGTGGGGCGACGGCCCATCCACAGCCCCGCCGACTACGGCGTGCCCCTGCCGGAGTGGTTGCAGCGCTGCATCGAACATGTTCCTCCAGGCAGCGGCGAGTGCTGCCCCACCGACGCCGAGGCCTTGCTGGCCTCGGCGTTTGACTTTGCCTTCCAGCTGCACGAGGGCCAGTACCGCGCCAGCGGCGAGCCCTACATCATCCATCCGGTGGCCGTCGCCGACCTGCTGCGCGACATCGGCGCCAGTGCAGCGGTGATCGCCGCGGGCTTCCTCCACGACGTCGTCGAGGACACCGACGTCACCCCGGAGCAGCTGGAGGAGCACTTCGGCGCCGAGGTGCGGGCCCTTGTGGAGGGGGTCACCAAGCTCGGCGGCCTGCACTTCACCAACAAGACCGAAGCCCAGGCCGAGAACCTGCGCCGCATGTTCCTGGCCATGGCCAGCGACATCCGCGTGGTGCTGGTGAAGCTGGCCGACCGGTTGCACAACATGCGCACGCTGGCGGCGCTCAAGCCCGAGAAGCAGCAGCGCATCGCCCGCGAGACCCGGGAGATCTACGCCCCCCTGGCCAACCGCCTGGGCATCGGGCGCTTCAAGTGGGAGCTGGAGGACCTGGCCTTCAAGATCCTCGAACCCGACGCCTTCCGGGACGTGCAGCAGCAGGTGGCGTCCAAGCGCAGCGAGCGGGAGGAGCGGCTGGCGGCCACCGTGCAGCTGCTGCGCGACCGGCTGGCGGCCATGGGACTGGGCGACTGCGAGGTGAACGGCCGTCCCAAGCACCTCTACGGCATCTGGAGCAAGATGCAGCGCCAGCAGAAGGCTTTCCACGAGATCTACGACGTGGCTGCCCTGCGCATCATCTGCCCCAGCCTGGAGAGCTGCTACCGGGCCCTGGCGGTGGTGCACGACACCTTCCGGCCGATCCCGGGCCGCTTCAAGGACTACATCGGCCTGCCCAAGCCCAACGGCTACCAGTCGCTGCACACGGCGGTGATCGGACGCCACCGGCCGATCGAGGTGCAGATCCGCACCGCCGACATGCACCAGGTGGCGGAATACGGCATCGCCGCCCACTGGAAATACAAGGAGGGCGGCTCACCCGCCGCCGGCGCCGACGCCGAGCGCTTCAACTGGCTGCGCCAGCTGGTGGACTGGCAGAAGGACGACGGCGGCGAGGACAGCAGCGACTTCCTGCGCTCGATCAAGGAGGACCTCTTCGACGAGGAGGTGTTCGTCTTCACCCCCAAGGGCGATGTGGTGGGGCTGCGTAAGGGCTCCACGGCGGTGGACTTCGCCTACCGCATCCACTCGGAGGTGGGCAATCACTGCCAGGGGGTGCGCATCAACGACCGCCTCTGTCCTCTGGCCACGCCGTTGCAGAACGGCGACTTCGTGGAGGTGATCACCAGCAAGAACGCCCACCCCAGCCTCGACTGGCTCAACTTCGTGGCCACCCCCACGGCCCGCAACCGGATCCGCTCCTGGTACAAGAAGAGCCACCGCGAGGAGAACATTCAGCGGGGTGCCGAGCTGCTGGAGCGGGAACTGAGCCGTGACGGCTTCGACGCCCTCCTGAACGGCGAGGCGATGGCGCGGGTGGCGCGCCGCTGCAACCTGGTGGGCACCGACGACCTGCTGGCGTCCCTGGGCTTCGGCGGTGTGACCCTGCACCAGGTTCTCAACCGCCTGCGCGAGGAGATGCGCCTGGACAGCGCCGCCGCGGCGGCGCCGCTCAGCAACGAAGAGCTGGCTCGCAGCGTCTCGGCCCAGGGCGAGCAGGCCGCCAGCCGCCCCGCCGTCCATGGCAGCGAGAGCCCGATCCTGGGGCTGGAGGGGCTCGACTACCGGCTCGGCGGCTGCTGCAGCCCCCTGCCCGGCGAGCCGATCCTGGGGGCGGTGGCCCTGGGCAACCACGGCATCACCATCCACCGCCAGGACTGCGCCAACGTGGCCCAGGTGCCGGCCCAGCGCCGACTGCCGGTGCGCTGGAACTCAGCCATCGCCCAGCCCCGCCGCTACCCGGTGCAGCTGCGCATCGAGGTGCTCGACCGGGTGGGGGTGCTCAAGGACATCCTCACCCGTCTCTCTGACCACCGCATCAACGTGAGCGACGCGCGGGTGCGCACCAACCCCGGCAAGCCGGCCCGCATCGACCTGCGTGTGGAGCTGGAGAGCGCCACCCAGCTGGCCTCCACGCTCAACCAGATCCGCTCGATGGCCGACGTGCTCGACATCGCCCGCACCGGCATCGGCTGATCGGCCGCGCCACCACACCCACCCTCGGCCATCGCCAACCCCCTGCTGTCCCTGCCCTTCGAGCCCGCCGTGGAGGGCCTGGGGCCCGACTACTGGGACGTGGTGGAGGCGGCGCGCTTTCCCCGCACCCAGCTGCGCTTCCGCAACGACGACCTCTTCCGGCAGCTGGGCCTGGATCCGGCCGCCATCGCCGACGGTGACGTGGAGGCCGCCTACGGCCGCTTCGAGGCGCGCACGCCGCTGTTGGCCCTGCGCTACCACGGCCACCAGTTCGGGGTCTACAACCCCCAGCTCGGCGACGGCCGCGGCTTCCTCTACGGCCAGCTGCGCGACCGCCACGGCCAGCTGCAGGATCTGGGCACCAAGGGCAGCGGCACCACCCCCTGGAGCCGTGGCGGCGACGGCCGCCTCACGCTCAAGGGCGGCGTGCGCGAGATCATCGCCAGCGAGGCCCTGCACCGCCTCGGCGTCACCACCAGCCGCACCCTGTCGCTGATCGAGACGGGCGAAGACCTCTGGCGCGGCGACGAGCCCTCCCCCACCCGCAGCTCGGTGATGGTGCGCATGGCCCGCACTCACCTGCGCTTCGGCACCTGCGAGCGCCTGCTCTACCTGCGCCAGCCGGAGAAACTCGACCGCCTGCTGCGCCACGTGGTGCGTCACCACGACCCGGAGGTGCACGCGGCCCACCCGGTTGCAGAGGGTGGCGATGGAGCGGGCACCAGCGAGCCGCAGCTGCTCGCCTTCTACGGCGCGCTGGTGGAGCGGGTGGCGCGGCTCACCGCCGAGTGGATGGCCGCCGGGTTCACCCATGGCGTGCTCAACACCGACAACATGTCGCTGGCGGGCGAGAGCTTCGACTACGGCCCCTTCGCCTTCCTGGAGCAGTGGGATCCGGGCTTCACGGCGGCCTACTTCGACCACTCCGGCCTCTACGCCTACGGCCAGCAGCCGGCGATCAGCCACCACAACCTGCGGCTGCTGCAGGAACCCCTGGCGATGCTGCTGCCGCGGGCCGAGCTGGAGGCGCGGCTGGAGCGCTTCGCCCCCGCCTACGACAGCCACTACCGGGCTCTGATGCTACGCCGCCTGGGACTGATCGCCACGCTGCCCGATGCCTCGGCGGCCGAGCTGTCCCCTGCGTCGGAGTCGCCCGACCCGGTGCCCGCCACCCTGCAGCTCCTGGCCGCCTGGCCGGTGGGCTACGGCACGTTCTTCTCGGCCCTGGCTGCGCTGACCGCGGGCTGCGGCGTACCCGAGGATCCTGAGGCCCTGGCGCCGTTCGTGGCCGGCGCGCCGGAGCCCCCCCGCGACCGCTGGCTGGCCTGGCGCGACACCTGGTGGGCCTGCGGCCGCCTGCGCGATCCGGCGGACATCACCACCACCCTGCGGCGCTGGAACCTGCCCGAGACGCCGGTTCGCCCCATGATCGAGCGGATCTGGGAGGCGATCGATCAGCGCGACGACTGGCAGCCGCTGCACGACTGGCTGGCCGGCGTCCGCCTGGTGGATGGGGCCGGGTGAGGGTGTGCCCACAGGGGCTACGGGTCGTGCCCTACACGACAGCGCCCCCGGTTGAACCGGCCTACACAGCCGTCACCGATTCCGACCCGCCATGACCTCCGAGCAGGCCGCCCGCTTGATCGACGACACCCTGGCCCTGGTGCACCACCGGCTCCAGGCCCTGCAGACCCAGGCCCTGGGGCCCGAACAACAGGCCCTGGCCGCTGAATTCCGGGAATGGCGCAACCCTGCCGGTGGCCAGATCGACCTGATGGTGTTTCCGGGACTGGCCAACCCCTGAAGCAGGTCGCCCCGTCGATCCCTCAGCTGCCGCCGCGCCGCTGCTGCCGCTCCAGCCACAGCCAGAAGACGCCGCCACCGGCGGCGCTGGCCGCGACCCCCACCAGGGTGGAGCCCAGCAGCAGTCGGCTGGCCGCGCTCCAGCCCAGTTCGCGCAGGCCGTCCGCCCGCAGCGCCGCCAGCCCCGGCCAGCCGTTGGCCGGGCCCATCAGCCAGCAGCCCAGCTGGTAGTTGAACCAGTAGAGCGGCACATAGGTGAACGGGTTGCTGACCCAGGTGCCGGCCGCCGCCAGCAGGTGGTTGCCGCGCACCAGCGAGGCCAGGGCCATTCCCAGCAGCGTCTGCAGGCCGAAGAACGGGAAGCAGCCGCAGAAGATCCCCGCCGCCAGCCCCCGGGCCCGCTTGCCGTGGCTGCCCTCCTGGGCCCACAGCCAGGCCACCAGCGCCTGGGCGCGCTCAAGCAGGCGCGTCAGCAGCCGTTGCGGCAGGGCCGGCAGAGACAAGGCGTGGGGCTGAAATGGGGGCATGGACGCCACAGACACGATCGCCGCCATCGCCACGGCCGTGGCCCCGGGCCAGGGCAGCGTCGCGATCGTAAGAATCTCCGGGCCCCAGGCGGAGGCGATCGGCCGGAGCCTCTTCCACGCCCCCGGCCGGCAGGACTGGGAGAGCCACCGCGTGCTCTACGGCCATGTGGTGGATCCGGGCAGCGGTGAGCGGGTGGACGAGGCGCTGCTGCTGCTGATGCGCGCCCCGCGCAGCTTCACCCGCGAAACGGTGGTGGAGCTCCACGGCCACGGCGGGCTGGTGGCGGTGCGGCGGGTGCTGGAGCTGGTGCTGGCGGCAGGCGCGCGGCGTGCCCTGCCCGGGGAGTTCAGCCAGCGGGCCTTCCTCAACGGCCGCCTTGATCTCACCCGCGCCGAGGCCATCGGCGACATGATCAGCGCCCGCAGCCGTCGCGCCGCCCAGCTGGCCATGGCCGGCATCGACGGCGGTGTTCAGCGGCGCCTCACGGGCCTGCGCGATCGCCTGCTGGATCAGCTGGCCGAGCTGGAGGCGCGGGTGGACTTCGAGGAGGACCTGCCGCCTCTCGATGGCACTGCCGTGGCCGCCGAGCTGGAGGCCGTGCGCTGCGAACTGGAGCGGCTGGTGGCCGAGGCCCGCCAGGGGGAGCTGCTGCGCGAGGGGCTGCGGGTGGCGATCGTGGGCCGCCCCAACGTGGGCAAGAGCAGCCTGCTCAACCTGCTCAGCCGGCGCGAGCGGGCGATTGTGACCGACCTGCCCGGCACCACTCGGGATCTGCTGGAGAGCGAGCTGGTGCTGGAGGGCGTGCCGCTCACCCTGCTGGACACGGCAGGCATCCGCGACACCGGTGACCGGGTGGAGCGCCTGGGCATCGAGCGCAGCCGGGAGGCGCTGGCCGCCGCCGATGTGGTGCTGCTGCTGTTCGACCTCACGGCGGGCTGGACCGCCGAGGATCAGGCCCTGCGCGAGTTGGTGCCGCCAGGGGCGGTGCTGCTGGTGGCCGGCAACAAGGCCGATGCCGCTGGCCTGCCCGCGGGGCCGGCGGCCCCCGGCGAGGCCGCCGGCGCACCGGCCGATGTGCGCTTCAGCGCCCTCACGGGTGAGGGGCGCGAGGCCCTGGTGGCGGAGTTGCTGCGGCGCTGCGGCGCCGGGCCGGCGGAGGGCCTGCAGGTGGCCCTCAACACCCGCCAGCGGGATCTGGCCGCCGCCGCCGCCGAGGCCCTGGAGCGCGCTCTCGAGGCCGCGGCCCAGCAGCTGCCCTGGGACTTCTGGACCATCGACCTGCGTGGCGCCGTGCGCGCCCTGGGCGAGATCACCGGCGAGGAGGTGAGCGAGGCGGTGCTGGACCGGGTGTTCGCCCGCTTCTGCATCGGCAAGTAGCTGCCGGTTCCTGGGCCGGCCTGCAGACTGCGGTCAGCTCCGGCCTCCCCCTTGCTGCAGCGCCTGCCATGACCGCTCCCGATCCCTCGCCTGCCGTCGTTCCCACTGGGCAGCCCATGCCTCAGCTCACACCGGCCCAGCGGGCGCTGCTGCGGCTGGTGTGCTGGGTGGCGATGGCCGACGGCGACTTCGCCGAGGAGGAGCAACTGCTGCTGCAGAAGCTGGTGGCCCGCACCCTGCCGGTCCCCGTTGGGACCGCGGCCGATGCCGTGCAGACGCTGGCGGCCGAGGCCCTGCAGCAGCCCGACCTGGAGGGCCTGGTGGCCGATCTGGGCGATGCCGATGAGCGCCAGCTGGCGGTGAAGCTCGCCTTCGAGATGGCCTGCATCAACCGGCGCCCTGACGACGCCTCGGCCATCAACACCGCCGAGAAGCGGGCCTACCGCCGGCTGGTGGAGCTGCTCGACCTGCCCGAAAGCGAGGTGGCCGAGGCGGAGTGGGCTGGCCGGCAGGAGCTGGAGCAGCGGCCCAGCCTGCTGCAGCTGATCGGCGGCGCCCTGGCCGGGCTGGGGGCCTGGCCCGCCCTCGAAGACAATGGCGCCGTGCCCCCCGGCTACTGGCTCTGAGCCGGGTTCCCTGCAGTGATGTCCGGCCCCAGCCTGCCGTTCACGCCCGCGCTCGAGCAGCAGCTGCGGGCCTGGCTCGCCGAGGACATCGGCCGCGGTGATCTCAGCGCCCCGGCCCTGGCCGGCCGCAGGGGCTCGGCCCGCTGGATCGCCCGGCAGGCGGGGGTGTTCTGCGGCGGCGTGCTGGCGGCGCGCCTGTTCGCCCTGCTCGATCCGGCGGTGGAGGTGCGGCTGCCGGTGGCCGACGGTGAGCCGGTGCAGCCCGATCAGGTGGTGCTGCAGCTGGAGGGGGAAGCCGCCGCCCTGGTGGCCGCCGAGCGCACGGCCCTCAACCTGGCCATGCGCCTGAGCGGCATCGCCACCGCCACCGCGGCCCTGGTGGCGGAGCTGGAGGGCACTGGGGTGGGCCTGGCCGACACGCGCAAGACCACCCCTGGGCTGCGGGTGCTGGAGAAGTACGCCGTGCGCTGCGGCGGCGGCATCAACCACCGCCTCGGTCTTGACGACGCCGCCATGCTCAAGGAGAACCACCTGGCCTGGGCTGGCGGCGTGGCTCCTGCGGTAGCGGCGGTGCGGGCCCAGGCTCCCTGGCCGGCGCGGGTGATCGTGGAGGCCGAAACCGAGGCCGAAGCCACGGCGGCGGTGCGTGCCGGGGCCGATGGCGTGCTGCTCGACGGCTTCAGCCCCGAGCAGCTCGGCGAGCTGGTACCGCGCCTGCGGAATCTGGCCCGCGGAGCCGGGGTGGTGCTGGAGGCCTCCGGGGTGGCGCCGGAGCGCCTGAGGGCCTACGCCGCCTCGGGGGTGGACCTGATCTCCACCAGCGCCCCGGTCACCCGCAGCCCCTGGCTCGACATCTCGATGCGCTTCACCCTGCCGATGGCCTGAGCGCCACCCGTCGGCTGAGCGGTGCTTGATCAGCGGTGGTTGATCAGCGGTGCTCGATGAGTTCGCTGGCCGGGTAGCGCACCTTGGCCAACGTGGCGTACTTGTCATCGGCGCTGCGGTAGGGCGACGCCTCGAGGCCCAGGATGCGGTCGTAGTCCGGCGGCGAGAAGCCCTCGATCGGGCAGGTGTCCACCCCCAGCAGCGCCGCCGCCGTCATGAAGGTGCCCAGGGCGATGTACATCTGGTTGCTGGCCCAGGTGCCGATGCGCTCGCTGCGGGGGCCGTGCACCAGGTCTTTCGCCATCAGCTCCCGGTAGCCGCTGAGCTGCTCGGTCGGCACGCCACGGGCCGTGCTGGTGGCACTGATCAGCCGGTCCAGGTCGGCTTCGGTGACCGTCCGCTTGGCCAGGAACACCACCAGGTGCGAGGCGTCGGTGACCTGGCTCTGGTTCCAGGAGTGGGGCCGCAGCTCGGCGCGCAGCGCCTGATCGTCGATCACCTGGAACGTCCACGGCTGCAGGCCGTAGGAGGAGGGCGAGAGCACCAGGCTCTGCTCCAGCGCCGCCCAGATTTCAGCAGCGCTCGCCGCTGTCCCTCCGGAAGCGGTGTTCGTGCCGGCGCTCCCAGCCCAGGCGCAGGTCGTCACCGACCGCCTGGTTGCCGTCGCAGGTCCAGCGCAGCGGCCCCTGCTCGCTCTCCACCAGCAGCTGCTGGCTGGCGCCGTGCCACTCCCGGTTCAGCACCCGCACCGGCAGCCCGCCGCCGCTCACGGCCACCAGGTGCTCGGGACGGATGCCCACCACGGTGCCGTCGGACTGGGGCAGCAGGTTGATCTGGGGCCTGCCGATGAAGCCGGCCACGAACAGGTTGGCGGGGTGGTGGTAGAGCTCCTGGGGCGTGCCGCACTGCTGCAGGCGGCCGTCCCGGAGCACGGCGATGCGGTCGGCGATGCCCATCGCCTCCTGCTGGTCGTGGGTCACGTGGATCGCCGGAGCCCGGCCGCCGCTCAGGATCGCGCGCAGCTGGGGCCTGAGCTCCTCGCGCAGTTGGGCATCGAGGTTGCTCATCGGCTCATCGAGCAGGATCAGCTGCGGCTTGCGCAGCAGGGCCCGGGCCAGGGCCACCCGCTGGCGCTGGCCGCCGGACAGGTCTGCCGGACGGCGGTGGCGCAGCCCACCCAGCTGCAGCAGCTCCAGCACCGCCGCCAGATCCTGCTCACGCTGGGCGGGCGGCACGCCGCGCAGCTCCATCCCCAGGGTGAGGTTGCGCTCCACGTTGAGGTGGGGATAGAGGGCGTAGCTCTGGAACACCATCGCCACCCGGCGCCGTGCCGGCGGCTGACGGGTGATGTCGCGGCCGTCGAGCAGGATGCGGCCCTCGTCGCAGGGATCGAGGCCGGCGATCACCCGCAGCACGGTGCTCTTGCCGCAGCCGCTGGGGCCCAGCAGCGCCAGGCATTCGCCCGCCGCCACCTCCAGGTCGATGCCCGCCAGGATCCCGCGGCCGCCGATGCGGCGGCAAAGCCCCTCCACCCGCAGGCTGGTGCTGCTGCTCGCGTCGGTGCTGGTCATCCCTTGATCGCTCCCTGGGTGAGGCCGGCCACGATCTGGCGCTGGAACAGCAGCAACAGGGCCAGCAGCGGCACGCTGCCGAGCACCGTGGCCGCCGCGAAGGCCCCGTAGGGCACCGAGTACACCGAGGAGCCGGCGATCCGGGCCATCGCCGGCGCCAGGGTGAGCAGCTCGCTGCGGCTGATCCAGGTGAGGGCGATGGGGAACTCGTTCCAGCTGAACAGGAACACCAGCAGGCCGGTGCTCACCACCGCCGGCCCTATCAGCGGCAGCAGGATCCAGCGCAGCCGCTGCCAGAGGCTGAAGCCCTCCAGCACGGCGCTCTCCTCCAGTTCCGGCGGCAGCTCGGCGAAGGCCGCCTGCAGCAGCAGCACCGCCAGCGGCAGCTGCAGGCCGGCGTAGGGCAGGCAGAGGGCCAGCAGGTTGTTGGCCAGGCCCAGCTGGCGGGCCGCCTGCAGCAGGGCCAGGAACAGGAGCACGTAGGGAAACACGGCCGCCGCCAGCAGGCCGCCGCCCACCAGCAGCCGCAGCAGGCCGCGGCGGCGGCTGAGGGCGTAGGCGCAGGGGATCGCCAGCGTCAGGGTGAGCAGGGTGCTCAGGGCCCCCACGACGCTGCTGTTGAGCAGGTAGCGCCAGAAGGGCGGATCACTTCCGAGCACGGCGCCGTAATTGGCCAGGGTCCAGCCGCCGGCCAGCCCCCTGGCGCCGGCCAGCAGGGCTTCGGGGGTGCGCAGGGAGGTGTAGAGCTGCCAGAGCATCGGGCCCAGGCTCCAGAGCAGCAGCAGCGCCACCCATGCCCCCGTGTTCATCCCCGGCCGGATGCCGGCGGCCCTGCCTGCGTTCCCGTCCGCGTTCACGCCCGCACCTCCGCCTGGCGCCGCCAGACCAGCAGCGCCGCCGCCCCCAGGAGCAGCAGCAGGAACATGCCCAGCATCACCGTGGCGCTGTAGCCGAAATCGAGGAAGCGCATGGCGTTGAGGTAGGCGTACAGCGCCAGGCTCTCGGTGCTGCTGGCCGGCCCGCCGCCGGTGAGCACGGTGATCAGGTCGAACACCCCCAGGGCCTGGGCCAGCCGGAACAGCGCCGCGATGAACACGTAGGGGCGCAGCAGGGGCAGGGTGATGCGCCACAGGCCCTGCCAGGGGGTGCCGCCCTCCAGGACGAAGGCCTCGTAGAGGTCGCCCGGAATCATCTGCAGGCCGGCCAGCAGCAGCAGGGCCACGAAGGGGGTTGTCTTCCACACGTCGGCCACCACCGCGGCCAGCCAGGCCAGCTCCGGGGCTGCCAGGAAGGGCACGCTGGCCAGCCCCAGGCTCTGCAGCAGACCGTTGATCGGGCCGAGGGGGTCGTTGAAGATCCAGCGCCAGCCCAGGGCCATCACGGTGGTGGGCAGCGCCCAGGGCAGCAGCGCCAGGCTGCGCACCACACCCCGGCCGCGCCAGCACTGGTGCAGCAGCAGGGCGATCGCCAGCCCCGCCACCAGCTCCAGCCCCACCGACACCAGCGCGAAGCGCAGGGTCTGCCAGGCGTCCTGCCAGAAGCGGCCGTCGGCCAGCAGCCGCTGCCAGTTGGCCGCCCCCACCGGCACCACCTCCAGCCCCGTGAACACCGACTGGGCCTGCAGGCTCAGCCAGCCGTAGTGGAGCAGGGGCCACAGGAACACCGCCAGCAGCAGCGCAAGGGCCGGAGCCATCAGCAGCAGGCTGTTCACGCGCCCACCTCCTGGGGCCGCGGCGACAGCTCCTGGCCGCTGGCGCGCAGCAGCAGCTCACTCTCGCGGCCGGCCTGGGCCATGGCCTCGGCCGGATCACCGCCGCCGCTGATCAGGCCGCTCAGCTGGCGCTGCAGGATGTCGCTGAGCTGGGCGTAGCCGGGGTTGAGGGGCCGCAGCACGGCCTGGCCCAGGGCCTGGCGCAGCTGGGGCAGCAGGGGACGCTCGGCCACCAGCTCCGGGTCGTCGAACAGGGCCGTCAGGGTGGGGGTGTAGCCGTAGCGGCGCACCAGCTGGCGCTGGCTGGCCTCGCCGGTGAGGGCCCGCAGCACCGTCACCGCTTCGACCGGATGGGGGCTGCCTGTGAGCAGCGAGAACCCCCAGCTGCCCTGGGCGGCGGCGGGGGAGGCGCCCGGCTCGGCCACCATCGTGGTGACGCCCACCCGGCCGGCCACGGCGCTTCCCTCGCGCTGCAGCTCCTGCCAGGCGTAGGGCCAGTTGCGCAGGAAGGCCGCCTCCCCCGCCTCGAAGCTCTGCAGGGCCTCCGGCTCGGCGAAGTTGGCCACCGCCCGGGGGCTGATGCCCTCGCGCACCAGCTGCTGCAGCCAGTCCGCCGCCCGGGCCGCCGCGGCACTGGCCAGCCCGAAGCCAGGCTCGCCGGCGCCCCACCGGCCGCCGAAGCCGCTGATCAGCTCCACGAACACGCAGCTCAGCCCCTCGTACTGGCGGCCCTGCCACACGTAGCCCCAGCGCACCTTGCCCTGCTCCTGCAGGCGCCGGGAGATGGCCACCAGTTCGCCGGGGGTGCGCGGCGGGGCCGCCATCAGGTCGGTGCGCCAGTAGAGCAGACCCATGTCGGCCACCAGCGGCAGGCGGTACAGACGCCCGTCGATGCGGTTGCCGGACCGGGCGCCGCTCGCCAGCGGCTCGAGGGCGTCGGGTCCGAGCCAGGGGTCCAGGGGCTGCAGCCAGCCGGCCGCGGCGTACTTGGCCGTCCAGGTGACGTCCATCAGCAGCAGGTCGTAGGGGCTGTCCCCCAGCAGCAGGCTGCTGATCGCCAGGTCCGACACCGAATCGGTCTCGAACGGGCCGCGCGTGACCGCGATGCGCACGTCCCGGTGGCCCTGGTTGAAGTCGGCCACCAGATCGGCGGTGGCATCGGCGAAGGGGGCTGGCATCAGCACCCGCACCACGGCGGCCGGCCGCGCCCAGGCCCAGCTCAGCAGGCCGATGACCAGGGCCAGCGCCAGGGCCAGCCCCAGCGCGGTCGCCGCCAGCCGCCGGCTCAACGTGCCCGCG
This sequence comes from Prochlorococcaceae cyanobacterium, assembly GCA_049664045.1. Classification (GTDB taxonomy): domain Bacteria; phylum Cyanobacteriota; class Cyanobacteriia; order PCC-6307; family Cyanobiaceae; genus NIES-981. The sequence continues at coordinate 18,154 of JBATEO010000136.1, read as the reverse complement.
GCGGCTGCCGCCCGCAGAGCCAGGTGCCGGGCCCGTCCTTCCGGAAGCGATCGCGCCGGATTCGGATGATGGAGTCCAGAAGACCTGCCTGATTCCGTACGTTCAGTCCACGCCATCACGGCGAACCGGCACTGTCAACCCGCAGGGGGGCTGGCGAAGCTGTGATGGAGGCTGTCATGGAGGAGAAGCGTTATGTTCAACGCGACCACGGTCCAGGTGAATCCATGTTGCAGGAATCCATGTTGCAAGGTGTATCGCGAGGTTTCTTGCAAGTTGTGTTGAAATCCTTGTCTCGTGGCGGCACCCTCCTGGCTGCCGCTGCGGTGATCGGCGCCGTCTCGCCCGCCTTCGCCGACACGGTGCAGGCCCGCTGTGATGTCTATCCCAAGGGTGAAGACCGGGCGAAATCCGCAGGTCTGTGCACCTTCTCCCAGCGGCAGGGCTTCGTGGGTATCGAGCTCAAGAACGGCAAGCGCTACGACCTGTCGCCGAACGCCCAGCAAGCAGATGCCTACACCGACCAGAACGGCAGGCCGGTGACCCGTGAACTCCTCGAAGGCAACCGCGGGCAGGTGTACCGGTTCAAGGAGAAGTCGATCTTCGTGTATTGGGACACCGCTCCCTACACCCCCTGAGCCGCTCCCGGGGCGGGGACAGCGCCGGGGGATGATCCTGGGCTGAGTCCCTCGCCCGTCCGGCCCGGCCCGCCATGCTCTCGGTCCTCCATGCCCTGAACGGCCAGCTGCGGGCGGCGATGGAGCGGGCCTTCCCCGAGGCGGCGACCCAGGCGGCGGAGCGCGGGGGGGAGTCGCCCGGACTGCCCTTCGATCCCCAGCTGGCGCCGGCCAGCAAACCGGAATTCGGCGACTTTCAGGCCAACGGCGCCCTGCCCCTGGCCAAGCCCCTGGGCCAGCCGCCCCGGCAGATCGCGGCGGCGATCGTGGCCCAGCTGACCGCCGACCCGGACTTCGCGCGGCTGTGTGAACCGCCGCAGATCGCCGGCCCCGGCTTCATCAACCTCACCCTGCGGCCGGAGCGGCTCACGGCGGAGGTGGTGGCCCGGCTGGGCGACCCGCGCCTGGGGGTGCCGCAGACGGCCACCACGGCGCCGGTGCTTGTGGATTTCTCCAGCCCCAACATTGCCAAGGAGATGCACGTGGGGCATCTGCGCTCCACGATCATCGGCGACAGCCTGGCGCGGGTGCTGGAGTTCCGCGGCCACCGGGTGCTGCGCCTCAACCACGTGGGCGACTGGGGCACCCAGTTCGGCATGCTGATCACCCATCTCAAAGAGGTGGCCCCCGAGGCTCTCGACACCGCCGATGCGGTGGATCTGGGCGATCTGGTGGCCTTCTACCGCCAGGCCAAGGCGCGGTTCGACGAGGACGAGGCCTTCCAGAGCGCCTCCCGCGAGGAGGTGGTGAAGCTCCAGGGGGGAGATCCGCTGTCGCTGAAGGCCTGGGGGCTGCTCTGTGAACAGAGCCGGCGCGAGTTCCAGGCGATCTACGACCGGCTGGACATCCGCCTCAGCGAGCGCGGCGAGTCGTTCTACAACCCCCATCTGCAGGCGGTGGTGGACGATCTGCGCGATGCCGGACTGCTGGTGGTGGACGACGGCGCCGGCTGCGTGTTCCTCGAGGGGGTGAGCGGCAAGGACGGCAAGCCGCTGCCGCTGATCGTGCAGAAGCGCGATGGAGGGTTCAACTACGCCACCACCGACCTGGCGGCGCTCCGCTACCGCTTCGCCCCCGCCCCCGAGGGTGACGGCGCGGGACGGGTGATCTACGTCACCGACGCCGGCCAGGCGTCCCACTTCGCGGCCGTGTTCCAGGTGGCCCGCCGCGCCGGCTGGATTCCCGAGGGCGGCAGCGTTGAGCATGTGCCCTTCGGGCTGGTGCAGGGGGAAGACGGCAAGAAGCTCAAGACCCGCGCCGGCGACACGGTGCGGCTGAAGGATCTGCTCGATGAGGCGGTGGAGCGGGCCGAGGCGGATCTGCGCCGCCGCCTGGAGGAGGAGGGCCGCCCGGAGGATGAGGCCTTCATCGCGCACGTGGCCACCACCGTGGGCCTGGCGGCGGTGAAGTACGCCGATCTGGCCACCAATCGGATCACCAACTACCAGTTCAGCTTCGATCGCATGCTGGCGCTCACGGGCAACACGGCCCCCTATCTGCTGTATGCGGTGGTGCGCATCGCCGGCATCGCCAGAAAAGGAGGTGATCTGGCCGCTGCTGGCTCAAACGATGCTGTGGCGCCGGCCCAGCTGCAGTTCAGCGAACCCCAGGAGTGGGCGCTGGTGCGCGAGCTGCTGCGGCTCGATGCGGTGATCGCCGAGGTGGAGGAGGATCTCTTGCCCAACCGCCTGTGCAGCTATCTGTTCGAGCTCAGCCAGGTGTTCAACCGCTTCTACGACCAGGTGCCGGTGCTCAGGGCCGAGGAGCCGGCCCGCAGCTCCCGCCTGGCCCTCTGCCGCCTCACCACCGACACCCTGAAGCTGGGGCTGGGGCTGCTGGGGATTCCCACGCTGGAGCGGATGTGAGCAGCGAGGCGAGTTGGGGGCTGCGCAGCGCCTGATCCTGCAGTGACTGATCGCTCTGGTGGTTGGAGCGCAAAACACGTGTGAGCGAAGCTGCATGGCTTGGCGGGTCAGATTGTGGGAGGAGTCAGGAATCACCGTTTGCGTAACGGTGTTGATCGATGCGACTTCGGCAGTGACGCGTCGGAAGGCCGCGTCTGGGGTGGCAGCCCGCTTGGCAGCTGCTCGGCCGAGATGAAGACATGCTCGAAGTTGGACTCCACACGGTTCCCGCTGACCTGAATGCCCTCGGCTTGCAGCAGTTCCGTTTGCGTCTTTCCGTCAGGGTTCTGCTTCGGGCTCCCCAGCGAGGCGTCACGGCTGACGACGCGGTGCCAGGGGTAGACAAACTTCTCGTGGTCTTCGAGCTGGCTCAGGATGTAGGCCACGTGGCGTGGCATCACATCAAGGTGTTCGCCCATGGACTGAAACGTGCAGATTCTCCCTGCGGGCACTGCCGCAGTGAGCTGGAGAACGTGCTTTCGGATGCGGGCGAAGAACGGAGAGGTTGGCATGGGACTGGATTGTGATATCTAACGCTCAAGATCAGCGACAGGAAGCGACTTCATGCCCAAAGCAAGATTATGCTGTCATGCCCGTTAGATCTTAATGTTAGGCGGTTTCCTCGTCGTCACTCAGGGGAACTCCAGAGTGGCTTGAAGGGAGGCTCCTTGAGCGATTAGAGAGAAGAGGCAATAGATTGCGCTCGGGCAAGATCTACATAGGTAAGGACAGCGTTGGAAGTCCACGGTATAAGGGAAGTCCAGATGTTGATCTAGTTAACGAAGACTTTGCAGCCCTGCCAGATCACATCCGCCGAGACTATACATTGAGAAAGGAGATTCTTTGGGAGTCTGAGACTGAAAATGAAGCTGAGCTTTCCGCCAAGGAGATTGAAATGATTCGACTTTGTCGCTCCAATGCCCCTGCAATTGGCTATAATCGATGGCCAAAGTCTTGAATTGCAGTTCTTGGAGAAGTTGATGATATCTGCGCCTGAATCAGTCAGCTGCCTAACAATTTACTGAATCTCACCTGTCCGCTGGAACGGGTTGTGTCAGTGCCGGAGAAGCGGTGAATGCATCAGCGCCAACTACTCGTTTCTCGGCTGTAATTTGCTGAGAACAGCGTCTCCTCCCTCCTGTGCATAGCTGCCAAAGCCAGCGGGTAGCGTGTAGCGGCGTTTTCCGTCTGAGCCCTTTTCGGCGTAGCCGCCACTGCTCATTTCGACTCTCCCCCGATTGGCACCTCCGTGGGTGCGTTGCTGGGAATTACAGTTTGGGCACAGAAATTGCAAGTTTTCAGTGCGATTATCTCCGCAAACCCCATTGATATGATCTAAGACGACCTTGATTCTTGCTCCGTTCCACTCAAGCGGCTCAGTATGGAATCTGCAGTTTGGGATGTCGCATCTGAGCGGGATAGGTGGATCTTGCTGTTCGCGCCAATCTGAGAAGTGACGGCGCACCGTTTCCGCGGGTCGCCGATACCCTACATATCGGAGTACTTCACTCTGGGGCAGTTTCTTCATCGTTCCTGGGATGCAATAGCTCAGCCGCATAACGCCAAGGTCAGCGGCGGACTTGCCGCAGCGAAGCGAAGGTAAGACCATCCGCTGGAGTGCTGTGCTGGGAAATGACGTTACTTGCGCCATGGAAGATCGACAACCACTCCGTCTGGAAGACAGACGGTGCCTCCGATTGGCGAGGCCGACACAAACTCGCTTTCGGACTCCGCAAAGATCTGGTGCACCTGATCTGGCGGGAGAATTAAGGTGTCACCGGCTTGGTATGTGACTTCAGTGCCGCCCACTGTGGCTCGCCCGCTTCCCTTCAAGAACAGAACGACCTCCTCTGTGTTGTGGAAGTGTGGAGGAGTTGCCGAGTTGGCATCCATGCGACCGCGCCACATCTCCACTTGTTGGGCGCCACTGCTGGGAGTAGCTACGCCGGCGATATGGTTGCCGTGCATGCTGTGAGTTTCGTTTTTGTCCTTGCGAAACACCGTCATGGGCTGGTCTCCGACTAATGAACGCACAGCGTATCACTGGAAACTTTCGACGCCCAACGCTGCCCCTGAGTAGCAGGCGGGGAGCGTGTGGTGGCGAAGCAGGGAGTTGATGGCGGCCTGTCCACTCGAGGGGCATGTTAGACATATCTGGATAGAGCAATTATTGCTCAGGTTCTTTCATCTCCGCCTTGCGTTGGATATATGGGAGTTCATATAGTCGGTTAAAGAGTATGTTTGAAAGTCCTTGAACTCGACGGTCGACAAACGCGTTGCCGACCGCAAGGGATTTTTCCTCTTGGTCATTTGGATGAACCCAGCTAGGCATGTGCTGCACCTTAACGGGTGCGGTGTACTTCCCCCAAGCAATATGGCGAGTCATGAGCTTAAGAAGGCGAAGCTCTTCCGCGTCAACATCGATTGAGCAGTCATGGCAAATTTGAGGCAAATCGTGAATAGCCACTGATTTCCCTAGTCTCTGTCCGTCGATTGCCAGCTCTGGCTTTGATGAAAGCAGAAATCCTTTCAGTAGACATTCAATGGCATATCCCACGAGGAGAAGGTACTCGGCTATAAACTGTTGATCAAGCATATCTTCTAGCTCATCTCCTGTCAGTGGACCCGAAGGTTCCTTGAGGCTCGCCGGTCCACGAACTTCAGACATGAAACGAGACATCTCGCGCTCCCAAGCTGCATAACCTCGTTCGTAGAGATAGTCGGCAGCTCGCTTATGCAGCAATGCGCGATTCAATCACATGCCAGGAAGTCGGCACGCCCAAAGAAACTGCTGAGTTCGGTGTTGGCTAACAAAATCTTCGAGATCTTCTTCCGAGAGTCCAAATGGATTCATAGTTTTAAAGAGTGTCTAACGCTGCCCCTCAGTGGCAGGCAAGGAGTTATCGGTATCGAAGCAGAATTGCCTGAGGCCTGTCCACTCCAGGGGCTTGTTCGAAGGTGTCCTTCTCAATAGGCAGCGATTGCTGATCTTCGCCTCGCAAGCAGAGCGCAAGCCACTTCAGCTGTGCTTCGTACACTTGCGCCCAACTTCAGCCCCAAGGCCGACACGACCTTGAGGATGGTTTCAAAGCTAGGACTTCGGTCTCCCGGCAATGCCTTATCGAGACTCTCTCTGGATAGCCCTGAATCCTTGGCCACTTTGGTCATCCCTTGGGCGCGTGCGATGTCACCCAGGGCCTTGGCGATGAAGGCCACATCTCCATCAGCCTCCTCAATGCAGGCCTCCAGATAGGCCGCAATCTCCTCCGGAGTTCGTAAATGCTCGGCAACTTCGTAGGGGCTGGTCGTGACTTTCATCAGATCTCCTCAGTCAGGTTGTCTGCCAGCAGAAGGGCATCATCAATGTCCATGGTTTGTGAGGACTTGTCTCCTCCAGCCAAAAGGATGATCAATGCGGAGCCCCTCTGCAGATAGTCAACCCTGTATCCAAGGCCATCGTTGATCCGCAGCTCAGGCACGCCGGCCCTAACGGGATTGACATCACCAGGATTGCCACCGATGTGGCGTTCGATCCTGGCCTGAACACTCGCCTTGGCCCTCAGATCACGCAGACCCGCAAGCCAGTTGACGAACCGCTCTGTCTGTCGGACTTCAACCATACGCCAACTGTGGCCGCTTGGGTACGGCCACGCAACGCTGCCTTGCTGGCTCCCATCAGGGACGACACATCCTTCGAACAACGCTCCATCGGCGGCAACCCACCTGCTGGATGGATCTTGTTCAGCAGTTGTCTGGGCTTTGGAACACGTGAGAGGCCCATCTGATCTCCGGCCATGTATGAGCATGAACTCCAGCCCCCTGGGGGATGCCCCAATCCCATCTCCAGCATCTGCCGAGTAGCCTTCTGAACGGACTCCAGGGAACTGCTCGACGACCGAATCCGGGCAAGGATGCCAGAAGGTCAATGCTGGGCGGTCCCTTCCCTCAATTCTAGGGCCACTCCAAGGTCAGTTCCAGCTTGCGTCTGGCTGTTGCCGAGCTCTTCCTCGAAAAGGGTTGGGCCACAGGGGCCATTGTTTCGGTTTGGATCCATGCCGTCAACATCGCCAGTCGTCGCTTAGGGCTGGAGATCAGAAAGCGTTGCGGCAGGAGCCACTTGCCACTCCGGGGACGGAACCAACCTGGACCAATCGTGCGGTGAAGCGAGTCGTCATCGCCGGGATTCCCGACCATCGACACCCAACCTCCGGCGGCATCAGGAATCTGATCCGAACGGGCAATGGAGAGACGCATGGGGCCGGCAAGATCGTTCCAGGTGAAGGCCGCAGCTGGAGGGGATGAAGGGATTCTGACAAAGCCGAATTGGCCCAGGGACACTGCTATGGGGGTTTTCAGTGTCGTCAGTTGGTGACTGGATCCATCAGGCATCACCAGCACAAAGCTGTAATCTTTCTGTGGCAATATCCTGATGCCTTCGTGTACATCATTGTCGATGTAGTAATAGGGGTAGCGATCGTAATAGTTTCCTTGCCAGACCTTGAACTGCATCCTGGTTCCATTGACTTTGATCTGGAGATCGTCCCGTTCAATCACTGTGCCTTCACTAGTGGCAAGCACGGCACGAATGGTGTCGCGGGAGACTCGAGCACTGCTGTTCTGTTCAAGCTCTATCGTCACGACCACGTCACTGAGATTTTTCGGCAGCTCACGGCTGGTGCGCGTGCAGCCTGCGATTGCCAGTGAAAGGGTGGCAATGGCCAGGGCTGCTCGTTGCCACATGTCAAAGATCTGTGGTTGTGGGTTGTCACCATTATCCACGCGCCCTTTGTCCCATGATGGCAAGATGCTCAGCCCATGGGCAAAACGACGTGCCGTGTTGGAGGAATCGAGGCGCATATCTGGCAAATGGATCCCCAGCTTGATGCCTGCCGATCGGCTCGTGTTGCTGGGAATGCTGCTCAATGCCATTGGCCTCCGTTTGGGGGGATTGAGTTGAACGCTCACTCGGCGGGTCCGGCATCCATCCCGCACCGGGGCTCTCCGTCCGTATAAGAAGCCGCCTCCGGTGTGGGCCTGATCCTCAAACTCCTTCCAGCGTGGTGCATGTGGCTGGTTTTGCCTCTGGGCGGCGGGTGGCATGGGCGGGTCCGCAAACCGAACGTCAATTGGCTACAGAATGGTTGCCGAAGACATGCCGGGCTGATCACGCCGCACGGCACCTGAATCAATGCATGGCGAAGCATGTACCTGCGCGCTCGTTTTTCGGATGCGCGAGGGGTTGATGGCGTTCCGTCCTCCGGGGCTGGCCGTCCCCTCGCGCCATCGGTGAACCTGTCGCAACACCCATCACCATCCCCGTTTCCTCGCGAGTGAGCATCCCCTCCAGGCCGCCCACAACACGCTGGAGCCACGGCTCGCAGCACGCGACGGTCCGCCGGGCGTCCCGGCCACCCCTACCCTGAGGCTGGTTGCCGCTGCGGTGCCGCCGTGTCCACCTCCCTGCACGACTGCGACTTCTACGGCTGTGTGCAGCAGCGATCCGTTGCCTTGCCCGTCCACCGCGCAGACGCGAGCGATCCTGCCCCGTGACCCAGCACCCCTTCCCGCTGGCCCGCCCCGAAGTGGAGGACCTCCAGGCCTACAGCGCGCCGCTGGAGGGGCGGCGGGGCCTGCTGCGGCTCGACTTCAACGAGAACACCGTGGGCCCCAGCCCCAGGGTGGTGGAGGCGCTGAGGTCCATTCCCGCTGAAGCCATCGCCATCTATCCCGAATACGACGGCCTGCGCGAGGCCGTGGTGGCGAACCTCAGCAACGCTGGCTTGCCCCATCCCCTCGGTTCGGATCAGATCGGCCTGTTCAACGGCGTCGACGCCGCCATCCACGCCGTCTTCCACGCCTACGGCGACCGCTGCGAGACGCTGCTCACCACCAGCCCCACCTTCGGCTATTACACCCCCTGCGCCCGGATGCAGGGCATGGCGATCGAGGCCATCCCCTACGAGGGGCCCGCCTTCACCTATCCCATGGAGGCGATCCGCAAGGTGCTGCTCGATGAGCCCCACCCGCGTCTGCTGCTGATCTGCAACCCCAACAACCCCACCGGCACCCTCCTGGCGCCGGAGGTCATCCTGGAGCTGGCGGACGCCGCGCCCCACGCCCTGGTGGTGGTGGATGAGCTGTATGAGGCCTTCACCGGCGACAGCGTGCTGCCCATGGCCGACTTCTCCGCCACCCCCAACCTGGTGGTGCTGCGCTCCCTGGCCAAGACCGCCGGCCTGGCCGGGCTGCGCATCGGCTTCGCCATCGGCGCCGCGCCGGTGATCGAGCGCATCGGTCGCGTCACCGGTCCCTACGACATCAACAGCTTCGCCGTCACCGCCGCCTTCGCCGCCCTGGCCGACCAGCCTTACACCGACGCCTACGTGGCCGAGGTGCTGCGGGCGCGCGAGTGGCTGGTGGAGCGGCTGCGCTCGGCTGGCGTGCGCCACCACGCCGCCGGCGGCAACTATCTGCTGATCTGGCCTGAGAATCCCGCGACGGTGGTGGAGCAGCGCCTGCGCGAGGGCGGCATCCTGGTGCGCTCCATGGCCGGCAAGCCCCTGATCGACGGGTCCCTGCGGGTGAGCATCGGCACCAGCGAGCAGATGCGGCGGTTCTGGGAGGCCTACCAGGTGGCCGACCTCAGCGCAGCGCCGTGATCACCGCAACACCCTGATCAGCGCAGCACCTTGATCACCGGGCCCTCGCCCAGGCCGGCCGACAGGTTGACGCTGCGGCCCGGACGCTGCACCGGCGTGCCGCCCATGGCCTGCAGGAACGGTTCAACGCTGCCCTGATCGCAGTTGGCGGGCACCGCGCCGCTCACGTACTGCACCGGGATCACCACCCGCGGCCGCAGCTCCCGCACCACCTCGGCCGCTTCGCCGCCGTTGAACACCTTGGATCCGCCGCCCACCCCGAGGATCAGCACGTCCGGGCGGCTGAGCATCACCTTGTCGGCGGGACTGAGGGGGCCGGCGGTTCCGCCCATGTGCACGAAGCTCAGGCCTCCCTGCTGCCAGCGCCAGAGAGTCGACCGCCCGAAGCGCCGGCCGCCCACCCGATCTCGCGGTGTGCTGATGCCCTCGATGCGCAGGCCGCCCACCCGGAAGCTGCCCGGATCGGCCAGGAAGCGCCCGGAGGCCACCGGTGCCCCCTCATCCAGCAGCCGGCTGCTGGCCAGGATCACCGTGGCGCTCAGCCGCGGCTCGGCCAGACTCGCGGCGCAGCCCACCGCCTTGAAGGGATTGAGCAGCACCCGGGCGCCGCCCCCCTGCACCAGCAGGGCGCCGTGGCCGTAGCTGGTGATCGAAACGCCACCGGCGGCGGCTGCCGGCGGCAGGACCACGGCCTGCAGCGCGACGGCCGGCAGCGCCACGGCGGTGGCGGCAAGGGTGGACAGCAGTCGCATCGGCGCAGCCAATCAGGGCAGCCAGCAAGGGCGCGACGCTACTGCAGGCGGCGGGGGGGAAGAACCCGCAGGGGACGCTCAGCCAGGCGGAGGAAGTTGGCCAGCAGCTCGTGCCCCGCCTCGGTGAGCACGCTCTCGGGGTGGAACTGCACCCCCTCGATGTGGGGGAAGTCCCGGTGGCGCAGGCCCATGATCGTGCCGTCCTCCAGCCAGGCGGTGATCTCCAGGCAGTCGGGCAGGCTCTCGCGCTCGGCGATCAGGCTGTGGTAGCGGGTGGCGGTGAGCGGATCGGGCAGCCCGGCGAACACCCCCTGGCCGCGGTGGCGCACCGGCGAGGTCTTGCCGTGCATCAGCTCGGCGGCCCGCACCACCCGCCCGCCGTACACCTGGGCGATCGACTGGTGCCCCAGGCACACCCCCAGGGTGGGCACCGTGGGGCTCAGCTCGCGCAGCACCTCCAGGCACACCCCCGACTGGTCGGGATCCCCCGGGCCCGGCGAGATCACGATCGCCGCCGGCTTCAGTGCGCGGATCTGCTCCAGGCTGAGGGCGTCGTTGCGCTCCACCCGCAGTTCGGCGGCCAGGGGATGGGCGGCGGCCAGCTCACCCAGATACTGCACCAGGTTGAAGGTGAAGCTGTCGTAGTTGTCGAGCACCAGCAGCATCGGCCTCGTTCCTCCACGCCGGATCGGCACTGCGCGGGTGCCTCCATTCAAAGGCCGAGCCGCGCCAGCAGGGGAGGCGCCAGCAGCAGCAGGGCGATCAGCAGCGAGGCCAGGGCTCCCACCAGCACGGCCGCGGCGGCGCAGTCCTTGGCGATGCGGGCCAGGGGATGGAACTGGCGGCCGATGGCCAGATCCACCACCGCCTCGGTGGCGGTGTTGATCAGCTCGAGCACGAGCACCGCCGCCACGGTGAGCACCAGCACCGCCAGTTTTGCCGCCGGCAGCTGCAGCCACAGGGCCAGGCCGAACACCACTGCACCGGTGAACACATGGATGCGGAAGTTGCGCTGGCTGCGGAAGCCATAGGCCAGCCCCTGGGCCGCGTAGCGGAAGCTGGCGGGCAGGTCGTTGGCCACGGCCCAGGCTCCCAGCCGCGCCGTTCGCCTGCGTCGCCTCGGCATCGGGGCCAGGGACTGGTGCTCCGGTGCACGGTCGGGTGGAGGAAGGGGCAGCGGCAGCACGTTCCTCTGAGGCTCCAGCTGCACCCTACTGCCGTTATCCGGGCGTACCAGGGGGGGTGAGCAGACGCTCCTGGCGGGCCAGCATCGCCGTCAGGCTGGCCTCGTCGGGATGGTCCCAGCCCAGCAGGTGCAGCAGGCCGTGGCTGGCCAGAAACCGCAGCTCCCGCTCCAGGCCGTGGCCGTGCCCGGGGGCCTGACGGGCGGCCGTGTCCACCGAGATGACGATGTCGCCCAGTTCCAGCGGCTCGATGTGCCCGCACTCTCCGTGCTCGTTGTCTTCGGCGTCGGCCCACGTGGGCATGGGCATCGGCGGGGCCTGATCGAGCCCCGCGTCCCGGGCGGCGAAGGCGAGCACGTCGGTGGGGCCGGACTGAGCCCGCCACTCGGAGTTGAGGGCGGCGATCTCGGCGTCGCCCACCAGGCTCAGGCCGAGGCTGTAGGCGCGGGCGCCCAGCTGCGGCGGCAACTCGGCGGCCAGCTGCCCCAGCCAGCCGCTCAGGAGGGTGTGCCAGAGATCCGCCCCCTCCAGGGGATCGAGCCAGGCGCCGGCGGCCTGGCGCAGCTCCGGCTCCAGCTCCGGATCAGCTGCGAAGGCCAGGTCGAGATCCGGTGTGGCGGCCATCTCAGCCCCCGGGGAGCTGGGGCCGCCCCAGCCAGGCGATCAGGGTGATGAAGGCCAGGAAGCCAGCCGCAGTGAGGCCGAAGTGCAGCAGGCTCTGGCGGCCCTTGCGCACCATGTTGCGCATCGCCAGCTTCACGAAGCTGGGGTTTTCGCCCTGGCTGCCCTGGGGCTGAGGGGCGCTGCCGGGCTCAGTCATCGCTGGCGCCCCCCGCGCCCACCTCCACGCCCGCATGCAGCAGGCTCTGGATGAAGGGATCGAGGTCGCCGTCCATCACCCCCTGCACGTCGGTGGTCTCGTGCTGGGTGCGCAGGTCCTTCACCATCTGGTACGGGTGGAACACGTAGTTGCGGATCTGGTTGCCCCAGGCCGCCTCCACGATGTCGCCGCGGATGTCGGCGATCTCGGCGGCGCGCTGTTCCTGGGCGATCACCAGCAGCTTGGCCATCAGCAGGGCCATCGCCTTTTCCTTGTTCTGCAGCTGGGAGCGCTCCTGGGTGCAGCGCACGGCCAGGCCGGTGGGGATGTGCAGGATGCGCACGGCGGTCTCCACCTTGTTCACGTTCTGGCCGCCGGCGCCGCCGGATCGGCTGGTGGTGATCTCCAGGTCTTTCTCGGGGATGTCGAGCTTCACCTCCTCCTCGATCTTGGGCATCACCTCAACGCCGGCGAAGCTCGTCTGGCGCTTGTCGTTGGCGTTGAAGGGCGAGATCCGCACCAGCCGGTGGGTGCCCTTTTCGTTGCGCAGGTAGCCGTAGGCGTAGCGGCCCTCGATCTCGATCGTGCAGCTCTTGATGCCCGCCTCTTCCCCTTCGCTCAGTTCGTCCACGGTCACCTTCATGCCGTGGTCCTCGGCCCAGCGGGTGTACATGCGCATCAGCATCAGGGCCCAGTCCTGGGCGTCGGTGCCGCCGGCGCCGGCGTTGATGCTGATCACGGCGCCCTCCTTGTCGTAGGGGCCACTGAGCAGCCGCTCCAGCTCCCAGCGGTCGAGGTCGGCCCGCAGGCTCTGCAGCCCCTTGTGGGCCTCCTCGAGCAGGTCGGGGTCGGGCTCCAGCTCGTGGAGCTCCAGGGTGGCCTCGGCGTCGGCCACGGCGCCGCGCCAGCGCGCCAGCTGCTCGAGCTGGCCCTTCACCTCATCGAGCTGGCGCATCTTGGCCTGGGCCGCTTTCTGGTCGTCCCAGAAGTCGGGCTGGGAGGCCAGTTGCTCCAGGTCCTGCTGCCGGGCTTTCAGAGCAGCTTCGTCAAAGACAGTCCTGGGCTTGGCCCAGGCGGTCGGTGAGCTCGGAGAGGTCGCGCTTGAAGTCGGTGAGATCGAGCGGCGCAGTGGCGACTGTGGAGTTGCCGGCTGTGGCGGTCACGGCGGGGTGTGTCGGTGCTGGCTTGACCGTACTCAATGGCGCAGGCCGTGACTGGCGCAACGCCTGGCGGCCCGGGCCGAGGCAGCGGGCCTTGAACTGGCTGGCGTGCCCGCCACTTCTAGGATCCGCCCACCTGCTTCGAGGCCCCGCATGGCGGCGAAGGTTGAGATCTACACCTGGCGCTTCTGCCCCTTCTGCATCCGTGCCAAAGCCCTGCTCGACCGCAAGGGGGTGGACTACACCGAGTACGCCATCGATGGCGATGAGGCCGCCCGTGCCGTGATGGCCGAGCGCGCCGACGGCCGCCGCTCCCTGCCCCAGATCTTCATCAACGACCAGGGCCTCGGCGGCTGTGACGAGCTGCACGCCCTTGAGCGGGCAGGCCGGCTCGATCCCCTGCTGGCGGCCTGAGGCATGGCCACTGCCGGAGCGGACGGCCCCGTGGGCAGCGGTGCCCAGCTGTTCGTGATCGATCCGATCGAGCGGCTCAATCCCGCCAAGGATTCCAGCGTCGCCCTGATGCAGGCCGCCGAGCGCGCCGGCCGGCCGGTGTGGGTCTGCACCACCGCCGAGCTGATGGCCCGTGGCCCCGCCGCCGGCCCGGAGGGCCACAGCGCCTGGGCCCTGGCCCGGCCGGTGCACACCCAGCCCTGGCATCAGCTGGGGGAGCCTGTCCTGCTGCCGCTCGAGACCTTCGCCCACGTGTGGATGCGCAAGGACCCGCCGGTGGACGAGGCCTACCTCTACGCCACCCATCTGCTGGAGCTGGCCGAGCGCCGGGGGGTGACGGTGATCAACCGACCCACCGCGCTGCGGGCCTGGAACGAGAAGCTGAGCTCCCTGCGCTGGAGCCGCCTGATGGCCCCCACCCTGGTGGCCAGCCGCGTCGACGCCCTGGCGGCTTTCACCGCCGAGCACCGCGAGGTGGTGCTCAAGCCCCTGGGCGGGCGCGCCGGCCAGGGGGTGGTGTTCGCCGCCGCCGGCACGCCCGGCCTCAGGGCCCTGCTGGAGCTGGTCACGGCCCAGCAGAGCCTGCCGGTGATGGTGCAGGCGTTCCTGCCCGGCGTGAGCGCCGGCGACAAGCGCATCCTGCTGGTGGACGGCGAGCCGCTGGGGGCGGTGAACCGGGTGCCCAGCGGCGATGAATTCCGCAGCAACCTGGCGGTGGGCGGCCAGCCCCAGGCCACCGAACTCAGCGAGGCGGAGCGGAGCATCTGTGCCGAACTGGCGCCGGCGCTGCGGGCGGAGGGTCTCTTCTTCGTGGGCATCGACGTGATCGACGGTCGCCTCAGCGAGATCAACGTCACCAGCCCCACCGGCATCCGCGAGGTGGAGCGGCTCGGTGGCATCCCCCTGGCGGATCTCACCCTGGAAAAGCTGTCCCGGCAGGAATAGGCTCCTGCTCCGGAACTGTTTCATCCCGTCCCGATCCGGGGCCGAGCGACAGATGGTCGATGATCGTGGACGGCGCCATCAGATCGACTACCTGCGCACCCTGAGCGGGGTGGTGGGGATGATCCGCAATCCCGAGGCCACTGATTCGGTGTTCGACATCGAGGACGGTCTCCGCCGCAGCGGCGCCATGGACAGCTTCCTGGAGCGGGTGAGCGGCCTGCCCGGTGTGGGTGAACTGATGCAGGAGCGCTACCTGGCCCCGCCCCATGATCTCGAGGCCCTCGCCACCCTGCCCGCGGGAAGCCTGGGGCAGGCCCTGTGGCGCCACTTCACGGACCACGGATTCGATCCGGATTACTACCGCAAGGTGGAGGTTCTCTCCGATCTCGACTGGGTGCTGATGCGCCTGCGCCAGAGCCATGACATCTGGCACGTGGTGACCGGCATCGGCACAGACCGGGTGGGAGAGATCGCGCTCAAGGCCTTCGAACTGGCTCAGACCTGGCGACCGATGGCCGCCGTGATCACCTGCGGCGGGCTGCTCCGCTACCTGCTCAAGGACCCCGAGCAGATGGGCGCCGTGCTGGCGGGCATCGGCCACGGCTACCAGCTGGGCTATCGGGCCGCCCCCCTGCTCGCCCAGCGATGGGAGTGCCACTACGAGCGGCCCCTGGTGGACTGGCGGCGGGCCGTGGGGCTGCCGGAGCAGCCGCTCACTCCCGCCGACGTCTGATCAGCTCGGTGCCGGCCAGCCATCCCGCAGTTGCCGCATGGTCTCCTGGTGGCCACGCTCGTAGATCCGGCGGTACTGCTTCCAGTCCAGGAATGGGAACTCGGCGATCTCCGGCCGCAGGATCAGATCGGCCAGATGGTCCTGGGTGCGGGTTGCGAAGTGGGACCCGCACATCATCGCGTCGATGATCGTGCGTCCGATCGAAGCTGGCTCCCGGTGAGGCGCCCGGCCGGCGGCGGCCGCGGTCTTCTCCTCCCCGGGCTCCTGGTCGAGCGACACCGCTAGCACCCGTCCGTCTGTTTCCCGCCGGGCCTCCGCCACCGGCAGGTTGTTGAGGATGCCGCCGTCGACGTGCAGGTTGCCCCGCTCGTCCGCCACGGGGGGGAAGATGCCTGGTACCGACATGCTGGCGATCACGGCCGTGCACACGTTGCCGCCCGTCCAGGCCTCCAGCCGCTTGCTGGAGAGGTTGGCCGAGAAGCAACGCAGCGGCAGCCAGCCGTCCTCCACCAGGGCCGACCCGAAGAAGCGCTCCAGTTCACGGCGGGAGTTGCGCAAGCTGAACAGGGACTGTCGTGGCAGGGTGAGCGAGTAGGGCCGCTCCTTGATGATCACCCGCTCGAGATGCTGGAAGATCGCGGCGGCGGGCTGTTCGAAGGCCACCAGGGAGGCCACGAGTGAGCCGATGCTCACGCCCATGACCATGTCCACCGCGTCCAGGCCCAGCTCCTCCAGTGCGGCCAGGGCACCGACGTGGGCAAACCCCCTGGCACCGCCGCCTCCCAGCACGAGCACCGTCTGGCGGCGCAGCACGGCCCGGGCCAGCCGTTCCAGATGCTGGTCACGGCTGGGTCGGATGTTGAGCACCTGGGAGCAGGGGGTCGCGGTGGTCCAGTCGCGGGAGCTGGGCCGCTGCCCCTCCGGCCACAGCCGCACCAGCAGCGCCCTGGGATCCGCTGTGGCGGGCAGGCTGACGACGGGGGTGGTGCCGTCGCAGAGAATCAGCAGCCGGTCGATCAGCAGCTGGTTGCGGTGGCTGATCGCCTGGGGGCTCTCTGTGAACAGCACCTGGGGCCGCCTCGAGCGGTTGGCCTCCACCAGCCACCGGTACAGCCGGGCCTCCACCCCCTCGTTGCTGGCGGTGGCCGGGGTCTCCAGTTCACCGGGATGCCCGCCCAGCCGCACCAGCAGCTCCGGCAGCCGGGCGCGCACGGCGGCGGTGAGCGGTGAGCGCGGGCTGGCGTCGTGGATGACGATCGTCTCCAGGCCCATCCGGCCGGGCACCCGGCCGATGGAGGCGGCCTCCGCCAGGGCGGTGATCAGCCGCGACTCCACGTCCGGTGCTCCCTCCAGCAGTTCCTGCAGCTGGTCGCGGTCCAGCACCAGGAAGTCCACAGGGGTGAGAGCCAGGGCGGTGGCGGAGCGGTTTTCGCCGCACAGGGGGCCGTACTCCCCCACCAGCTCCCCGGGAGCCACCTTGCGGAAGTAGGCCTCGGGCCGATCGGCCTCGCCGGTGTGCAACCCCAGGATCCCGTCCAGGATCAGGTAGGCGTTGGGTGCCGGATCGCCCCTGCGGAACAGCACCGTGCCTTCGGCAAGATGGCCTCGCCGGGGCTCCAGGGCGGTGATCCGCTCCGGCGTCAGCCCCGCGAACAGCCCTGAGCTCGAGAGCGTGCCGGCCAGCAGGCTGGTGAGATCTCTGGTCATGGACGGTGGACACGGGGCAGGGGGGCGCCGCAACCCTGGCAGAACCGCGCCGCCTGGAGATGTCGCCCTTCGCCGCAGGCCCGGCAGCGCTGCAGACCGGGGCGGGAGGCCTCGCCGGATGTGTTGTCGGATGGGTTGCCGGCGCGGCCCAGTTCGGCGGTGACGATGCCGGTGGGCACCGCGATGATGCTGTAGCCCATCAGCATCACGGCCGAGGCGGCCACCCGGCCCAGGGGGGTGACCGGCGCCACATCGCCGTAGCCCACGGTGGTGATCGTGACGATCGCCCAGTAGATGCCCGTGGGAATGCTCACGAAGCCACCGTCCTCGCCTTCGATCACGTACATCAGAGCGCCGATGATCACCACCAGGTTGATCATCATCAGAAGAAAGATGAAGATCTTGCGGCGGCTGGCCAGCAGCGCCTGCTTCAGCCGGTCGGCCTCGCGGATGTAAAGCCCCAGCTTGAGGATCCGGAACACACGCATCAGCCGCAGGATGCGGATCACGGTGAAATACCTGCCGCCGATGGCCCCCAGCCCCAGCAGCGGCGGAATGCTGGACAGCAGGTCGACGATCCCGAAGAAACTGCGGGCGTAGCGCCAGGGTTGCTCGCTGCACAGCAGCCGCAGCAGGTATTCCAGGCTGAAGAGCCCTGAGAAGCCGTATTCCAGCAGCGTGAACAGGGTCTGGTGGCGACTCTGCAGGGTGGGTTCGCTCTCCAGCGCCACCGCCACGACGCTGAGCACGATCACCACCAGCAGCACCAGGTCGAACTGCTTGCCTGCCGGAGTGTCCGCCTCGAAGATGATGCCGGCCAATCGTCTGCGCCCCACCCCCTGGCGGATGAGCAGGGCCACCGCCAGCAGGGCCAGCAGCAGGGTCAGCTGGGGCGCCAGGGCCATCAGGGCCGTCAACGGGCGCTCACCAGCGGCTGGGCGCGGGCAGGTTGAGCTGCTGCTGCAGCACCCCCAGCTTCAGGGCCACCTCCTGCAGCTCCCGCTCCACCGCTGAGCCCGGCACCAGGCCGGCTCCGGCGGTGAGTTCGAGCTCGCGGCCGCGCAGGATGCCGCTGCGGATCGCCACCCGCAGGTCGGCGTCGCCGGCGCTGTCGATCCAGCCGATCGGCGCCGCGTAGTGCCCCCGCTCGAACGGCTCCAGGC